>JBPCWG010000079.1:0-4700 GCA_051009705.1 Methyloligellaceae bacterium
CCTCCACTGGAAAGTGTCTTCCTGGATTTAATGACTTTGAGAAAGTAAAATCTTATCACGATCCGCAAATTTTACAACAGTTGGGGAATTATCGAATGACCATAAATAGTAAGCGAGGTGCCGAAATATCCCCAATCAAATTTTGCTCAAGTTTCCGCCAAAAGAAATTCATTGAAACGTCTAAAATTGAGGACTGATCAGTTCGACGGCCGGAAGATTTTGCTCCGTTGTTTATTGGTCAGAGGACAGGGATCAATTGTCATAAGAGTGAGGATTTGAAACTTTTGAAACAACGGGTTCACTGGGGGCTTGCGGATTCTGCGACTTGTCGGTCTGCAGGATAGTGTCTATAGTATTCACATTCTTGTGATGGCGATTGTAAATGCAATGCAGAATTGTCTTTGAGTTTGACAATGAGTGAGTTTGACAATGAGTTCGAAACTGCGAAAGACCGCCTTACCCGGTCCTGAACTAAACTGCTAGAACAACAACGTGTTGGATAAAACGTGTCGGATAAAACTGGGTGAGTTCAAGGTTCTGCAGGTCGTTTCACAGGAAGGTACTGAGTCGTGCTCAGTCGTGTTTTGATAATGGAGGAAAAAACGATGCTCAATCGACCATTTAAACCTTCTCTCATCCTTGCCAAACTCGTTGTACTGGTCTCAGTCATGATTATGGCATTTGGGGCACCTGTCGCCCACGCCCAGAAGAAGCCAATCAAGATCGGTTTCAGCATGGCGTTGACCGGTGCCTTGGCTGGTGCGGGCAAGGCTGCTCTGATTGCGATGCAAATCTGGAAAGACGACACCAACAAGAAGGGCGGCTTGCTCGGGCGTCCTGTAGAATTCGTCTTTTATGATGACTCGACGTCGCCGTCTAAGGTTCCCGGTATTTATTCCAAGCTTCTGAATGTCGACAAAGTTGACCTTGTCGTGTCCAGTTACGGTACGAACGAAATCTCACCTGCCATGCCCATCGTCATGCGCAAGGGGATGGTGTTCATGTCCCTGTTCGGCCTGGCGGTGAACGACAAGTTCAAGTATGACCGTTATTTCCAGATCATGCCTGCCGGTCCTGTGCCGAAAGATGACTGGTCACGCGGTTTCTTCGAACTTGCGCAGAAGCAGAGCCCTAAGCCCAAAACGATCGCCTTGCTCGCCGAAGATGCGGAGTTTGCGCGAAATGCTGTGGCCGGCGCCCGGCGCAATGCCGAGAAAATGGGACTGAAAATCGTTTACGACAAAACATTTCCCTTCGGTTCACCAGACGTGACTTCGGTCATGCGCGCGATCATCGCAACCAAGGCTGAACTCGTCTATATCGGTTCTTATCCCGGTGGCTCCACTAATCTTGTAAAGGCTGCGAACGAGCTGGGCCTCAAGGCCAAGATGTTCGGCGGTGGCATGGTGGGCTTGCAATTCGCCGGTATCCAGAAAAATCTTGGACCCATGTTGAACGGTATCGTCAACTATGACTTCTGGGTTCCGGAACCGACGCTGAACTTCCCCGGCGTAAAGGAATTCCTGGCCAAGTATCAGGAAGGTGCAAAAGGCAAAGGTGTTGATCCGTTTGGACACTATCTTCCGCCATTTGCCTATGCCTATCTGCAAATTCTCGGCGATGCCGTGAATAAAGTCGGTAGTCTCGATCAGAAAGCCCTTGCCGAATATATCCGCAATACAACACACAATACCGTTGTTGGCCCGGTTAAATTTGGTGGTAACGGTGAATGGGAGCGCACGCGAACGCTTCAGGTTCAGTTCAGAGATGTTCAGCCGAATAATCTGGAGCAATTCAACAAGCCAGGAAAACGTGTCGTCCTGTTTCCGGAATCGGTAAAATCCGGCGACATTATATACCCCTACAAGAAGTGATCTTTACCAAAGGACCAAATCGATCTCAAGAATCGATGAACATAACAACAAGGCCTGAAGCAACGTGACAGAATTATTCATTAATGCAGTTGTTTCAGGCCTGCTTCTCGGGGGATTCTACGCGGCGGTGGCTCTTGGGTTGTCCATCACATTCGGGCAGCTCGATATTGTTAACATCGCCCACCCGACCATCGTCATTTTTGGCGCTTACATCGCTTATATTATAAACGAGACTTTCGGACTGGACCCGGTATTGATCGGTGTCCTCTTTGCTCCGGTTTTTTACGTTCTCGGCATGGGACTGTATCGGATCTACTTTTACAGTTTTGAGCGGACAGGGCAGGAATCTCTCAGTGGTCTGGCGTTCTTTTTCGGCTTGATGTTTATTATCGAAGTCTGCCTGATCCTGACATTTGGCGTTGATTATCGCCTCGTCTCCGCGCCTTATATCGGCCAGACCTGGCGTATCGGATTTGTCGACTTTCCCTTGCGCATGACCGTGCCGTTCATTGTTGCCGTCATTGTAACCCTCGCCGTTTATTTCTACATGTCGAAGACGTTTCAGGGCCGTGCCATAATGGCGGTTTCCCAGGATCGTCTCGCCCTGCAGCTGATGGGGGCTGATCCGGTAAAAATTAAACAGAGCGCTCTTGGAATAGCCATTGCTACCGCATCGATTGCCGGTGCATTGCTGATCATAATCCAACCGATCGAACCCTCGGTGGGGCGCCTGTTCATCGGCCGGGCTTTCGCCATTGTTGTGCTCGGCGGCATGGGTAGTATCTCCGGAACTCTGATGGCGGCCCTCGTCATTGGTGTCGCGGAGAGCCTGATCTCAACTTTCTATGGTCCTTCCTGGGCGCCTGCAGTCAGCTTCGGGCTGTTATTGTTAACCCTTGCAGTTCGCCCGCAGGGCATATTTGGTAGGGCCTAATATGAAGATCAGTGGATTCTGGATTGGCGTTTTGATCGTCCTGGCCTTGGGGTACGCCTTTACGTTTTTTGTCAACAATGAGTTTTACTTCTTTGCCGTCTATGTAGTTCTCCAAGGGCTGATCATGGCTGTTGCCTGGAATGTCCTTGGTGGATTTACCGGCTATGTAAATTTCGGCAGCGCCGGATTTTTTGCCGTTGGAGTATACACGTCGATTGCCTTGAACAAGGCGTTTGCCCTGCCGCTGCCTCTGATTATTGTCGCCTCGGCCTTTGTTTGTGGTTTGATCGGACTGGCAACGGGATATTTAACGTTGAGGCTGAAGGGTGTCTACTTCGCCATTGCCACCCTGGCCATGGCCATCGTTTTTGAAACCGTAGCAAATAACTGGGAATATGTTGGCGGTGCGGCGGGAACTTATGTTCTGCAACCGGAAAACTCCTTCTTCTTCGACACCTATGTAGAATTTCTGTTCATGGTTATGGTCGTTCTGGCTCTATTCGCGACAGCGGTCTCCCGTTATCTCAGCGTCTCGAAAATCGGACAGGGTCTGGCGGCGATCCGGGACGATGAAACCGCCGCAGAGTGCATGGGTGTGCCGACACTGCGATTGAAGCTCATTTCCGCATCGATCATGGGCGGCTTGATGGGCATTGCGGGAGCGCCGTTTCCGTTTTTCATTTCTTTCGTTGATCCCCTGTCTGCATTCTCCCTGCTAATTGCCGTGAATGCCATCGCCATGCCCATGATCGGGGGCACAGCCTATTGGTATGGCCCCGTTATAGGCGCTATTTTGCTGGGAACGATACAGGAAATAACGACGGTCACGATATCGTCCGAACTGAACCTTCTTGTTGTCGGTTCACTTCTGGTAGGCTTCATCACGCTGGCGCCTCAGGGAATTGCCGGTTTGATCCATGACTTGAGGAACGGTCGACAAAAGACGAAGGAAAAAAGCCATGGCTGAAAATATCCTCGTCGTCGATCAGCTGACTAAAAAGTTTGGAGGATTTGTAGCTCTTGACTCCGTTAGCTTTGAATTAAAAGAAAACGAACGCCTCGGCCTGATCGGTCCCAATGGTTCCGGCAAGACGACCATGATCAATTGTGTCTCCGGGGCCTTGTTCAATGATGCCGGCAAAGTCGTGTTCGAAAGTCAGGACATAACCGCGCTTCCGGCCTTCAAGCGCGCCAAGCTGGGGATTGCCCGCAGCTTTCAGATACCGAAACCCTTCCACAGTATGTCGGTCGTACAAAACCTTCTCATTCCATTGGAATATGCGGCCTGGGATCGCGTTGACCATCACCGGCTGCAGGAAGAGGCCATGGAGATTCTTGAGCTCGTGGGTTTTCAGGATCGGGCACATGAAAATTCCGCTAGTCTAACCCAGGTTGATATGCGGAAACTCGAGCTCTCAAGGGCACTAGCGGCGAAACCTAAGCTGCTTGTTTCTGATGAAGCGATGGCCGGGCTTTCAAGTTCCGAAGTAGATGAGATTCTCGATATTCTTTTCAAACTCAATGAACGGGGCGTCGCGGTTATTATGATCGAGCACATCATGCGCGCCGTGACCCGATTCTGTGAGCGCATCGTCGTACTTGATGCCGGCAAAAAGATTGCTGATGACATTGCCGAAAACGTGATGAAGGATCCCAAGGTGGAAAGGGCATATCTTGGCGAATAGTATTGAAGTCAAAAATATTGACGCCGGTTATGGTTCGGTCAAAGTCCTGCACAGTGTTTCTATCGACGTTCAGGACGGCGAGACAGTTGTGATTCTCGGATCCAACGGCAATGGCAAGAGCACGCTCATCAAATGCATTACCGGTATCCTTACACCCAGTACCGGTGAGATTGTTCTCAATCTCGACGGGCAGGAGATCAGTCTGAT
>JBPCWG010000080.1:0-5665 GCA_051009705.1 Methyloligellaceae bacterium
GGAATCAAGGGTACACCTGTTGACGCATAAACGAAGATTTTGACATGCCACTCTATATCACCTGGCTCGACTATCTCGGTGTTTCCGTATTCGCAATGTCCGGGGCCCTGGTAGCTAGCAGAAAACAAATGGACATCATTGGGTTTGCCCTGGTTGCGACGGTAACCGGTATCGGAGGCGGCACTCTCAGGGATATCATTTTGGATCGGCCGGTGTTCTGGATTGCCGAACAATTTTACCTGCTCATTTGCCTGATCATCGCCTGTATCGGTTTTTTCTTCGCGTATCGTGTTCAGAAACGCTACAGTTTGCTTCTTTGGTTCGATGCTATTGGAATATCTGCCTACGGAATTCTCGGGGCACATCTGGCTCTCAGCCAGGGAGCCTCGTTTTTGCCTGCAATCACACTGGGTGTCATGACCGCGACTTTCGGTGGATTGGTGCGTGATGTGATTACTGGTGAAACACCGCTTATATTGCAGCATGAAGTTTATGCCACAGCGGCCTTGCTTTCGGCTGGTACCTATGTGGTGCTGCGGTTGATCGGTGTCGATATCACGTCCGCAGCGATTACTGGAACGGTCTTCGGATTTGCTCTTCGGGCATGCGGGATCCTGTTTCAATTGTCTTTGCCGAGATATCGGCCAAGAAAAGGGGTCGATTATTAGACTACCTTATGAATGTCCCGTCTCTGAGTTCGCCCATGGCCTGATGAATTTCTGCCTGAGTATTCATAACGATCGGGCCATGCCAGGCAATAGGTTCCTGGATGGGTTTTCCAGAGACCAGTAAGAACCGAATTCCTTCATCTCCGGCCTGGACGACAACCTCGTCGCCACGGTCAAACAGAACCAGGGAGCGGTTCTCGGCTTTTTCCCTAACATAGATCTCTTCGCCGTTTGAGCCTTCCCTTTCAGTGAGAATTCCCGTGGGTTCGGAAGAGTCCCGGAAAACGCCGGAGCCAGCGAAAACATATGCGAAGGCGTTGCGTTCTGTCTCAACAGACAGCTTCTTTTTTAAACCGGGAGGCACGCTGATATCCAAAAAGTTTGGCTCGGCGGCAACACCTTCGACGGGTCCTTTTGCACCCCAGAATTCTCCGCAGATGATTCTCGCCGTTGTTCCGTCATCATCAGTAATTGCAGGGATGTCGTTGGCGACGATGTCCTGGTATCGAGGAGCTGTCATTTTCTGCGATTGGGGAAGATTAGCCCATAGCTGAAATCCGTGCATCTGACCGTCGTCATTTCCTTCGGGCATTTCCTGGTGCAGAATGCCGCGTCCCGCGGTCATCCACTGGACATCACCAGCACCCAGGCGGCCTTCATTACCCAGACTGTCATTGTGAGCGACGGTGCCGGACAGGACATAGGAAATGGTTTCAATCCCACGGTGGGGATGCCAGGGAAAACCGCGTATATAATCTTCCGGATTTTCATTTCGGAAGTCATCCAGCAACAGGAAGGGATCCGTTTGATCCGTGTCACCAAATCCGAACACCCGATGCAGTTTCACACCAGCACCTTCTAATGCAGGTTGCGCCTGGGAGATATTTTTAACGGGCCTTATGGACATCCGGATCTTCCTTATTCTCGACAGAAAACTATATTACCGAGGATATAATAACATAGGTAAAATTATCCAGTGGCAGGTGCAGGGTGATGGGGCAGTTTAATTCAATTAAATCATTAAAATTAGTTTCAGTTTTGACTATCTCGATTGGTGTTCTTGCAGCCTGTACACCAGTTTCCGATCAGGAACCTATCGGGAATGCCGCTATCGGAGGCCAATTGTCCGGTGATTGCAAATCTCAGAAGCAGAAACTGGATCAGATGCACGCCAAGGGACAGTCCAATTCCAAAGCCTATACAGATGCGTTGGACAGATATTGGGCCAAATGTGCGTAAACCGACGTTTTTATTTCAATGACAATATTTATTTTTTGATTTCGAACATAAGTTTGCCTCGGAGATGACGTGCTTCACTAATGCGGTGTGCCTCCTGAGCTTGAGAAAGATCAAATATTTGTCGCTCCGGAATTTTGACAACATTGTTTGATGCCAGTTCAGCCACTCTTTCCATGCGCGCACGACTTCGCTGCGCATCCGGGCGTAGCGACCTCACATCATCGCGCGGCGAGTCCGGTGCCTTAATACCGGACGCAATGAAGGCCGCCCGGCCACCGGATTTTATGACTTTGAAACTTCGCATTGCGACATCGCCACCGACAGTGTCGAATACCGCATCACAATCAGAAACCATTTCAGTAAAATCCTGGGTCTTGTAGTCAATGACTTCATCAGCTCCGAGTTCTTTCACATAGTCAATATTAGTCGCACTGGTGGTCGTTATCACATGTGCTCCAATAAATTTCGCAAGTTGAATTGCGAAACCTGCAACGCCCCCGGCACCTCCCTGAATGAGTATTTTTTCGCCACTCCGAAGCTGCAGGCAATCTTCGATCGATACAATAGCCGTGAGTCCTATGAGTGCGAGACTGGCAGCGTCGAGATGGGAGAGATTGGAGGGTTTTATCGCCACCAGTTTCTGATCCATCGCGATCTTCTCAGCATAGGTGCCTTCCTGACCGTTCTCACAGACGCCGAAGACCTCTTCGCCGATTTTGAAGTCATTTGCTTCGCTTCCTACAGCACTGACAACCCCGGAAAAGTCTCGGCCGAGAATATAAGGAAAGCTGACAGGACGGCCATATTGATTTGTGCGCACTTTCCAGTCAGCGCCATTTACTGAAGCGGCATGAATATCGACCAGAATTTCATTGGACTCCGGGGTTGGATCCGGGAACTCACCAAATTGCAGGACTTCGGGTCCGCCATGTTTTTCAAAGTAGGAAGCTTTCATGTACCTATCCCATTGATCAATCGCTGTGCATTGCAGAAAATTTATACTAATGCATTTGGAAATATGATGAAAAGAAAAAGCCAGTGCAATTTGGCACCGGCTTTTGATTGTCTAATTTGTAAGGCTTAATCCGACATTGCCGAACTTACGCGGCTTGATCTTCCTCTTGAGAGGATTCATCGTCAGACTCAGAGGCGCTTTCCAGGGCCGCTTTTCGACTTGCGCTTGTGCTCTTGGCCAACACTTCGACGATATTCTGTGTTGCAATTCCTTCTTCGACCTTTTGTACGGCTGCGATTTCCCGCGCCATTCTGTCGAGCGCCGACTCGTAAAGCTGTCTTTCGGAATAAGATTGTTCTGGCTGCGTGTCTGATCGATACAGATCACGTACGACTTCGGCAATGGATATCAGATCCCCGGAGTTGATCTTGGCTTCATATTCCTGGGCCCGACGGCTCCACATAGTTCTTTTGATCCGAGCCTTGCCCTTCAATGTCGTCATGGCTTTGTTGACGATTTCATCGCCGGACAGTTTCCTCATGCCCACTTCCGTGCTTTTGGCCGTGGGAACACGCAACGTCATTTTGTCCTGCTGAAAATCAATAACAAAAAGCTCCAGTTTGGCGCCTGCTATTTCTTCTTCGTCAATACTTATAATCTGGCCGACCCCATGTGTGGGATAAACGATATACTCGTTCTTTTTGAAGCCATTTCTCTGTTGCGGAGGTTTCTTTTTAGCGGTTTTTGCAGCCATTCATACTACCCAATCATCTATATCCTAGCGCATAGCAACGAACGAAGCGTATCTGATTGACGCTCCTCAGCAACCAGACAGGATTGCGGTGTAGAAGAATTTGATTACCGCCGCCTGTTTTGTCCGGCGGATTACATATGCCCTCGTGACATAAGGTCCGCCTTATATATGGTTGAGCCCAAGATTACTTCAAGAATACTCTGCGGTATTCTGAGAAATCTAATTTCGTTGAAAAATAAAGCTAGACCTGCTGGCCCGGCCAAATCGCAAACCCTAGGCGTTTTTACCAATTCAAAAGTATATTAACACAAATTACCCAACAATTAAAGGCGCAAAGCATTCAATTCGTTAATATTTTGGAACTTTTTAGTAAAACTTGGGTTGTGTAGATAATGTTTAAGTTTTGTTAACCACGTTTATTAACAATTATTAATAATTAGTCTCCTTCACCAGGTTCAGAAGAAAAGTATTTCTCAAATTTACCGGTTTCACTTTCAAATTTCTCTGCATCGGGTAATTGATCTCTTTTTGTCGTGATATTCGGCCATTTTTCAGCATACTCCTGATTAACTTCCAGCCACTTTTCCAATCCTGGTTCTGTATCAGGTTTAATGGCTTCCACAGGGCATTCCGGTTCACAAACACCACAATCAATGCACTCATCCGGATGAATAACGAGCATGTTTTCACCTTCGTAAAAGCAATCCACGGGACAAACTTCAACGCAATCCGTGTATTTGCATTTAATGCAGTTTTCATTCACGATATAAGTCATCGACTAATCTCCGTTGTCCTCTAGAGCGCTTGAATGCAAGATTTCGCTGATCTTGTGGCGTCTTACCACAGAGGTACAAATCCAAATCCCGAATTTCCCTATACGATCTCTGTTTAAAGCACAAGCCAGAGTGAACCAAAATGGCTGTAATTTTATTCCATTGCCTAACAATTCAATGAGACTTGGAGACTGTCAGCTGACCGATAGTCGGAATATGCAATTATAATCCCTCAAGATCTGTCTCGAATTTGTCCCGAAATCGATCTAGTTTTCTTCGTTCTCTTTTCGTCGGCCGGCCGGAACCCGGTTCCCGGGTGGGTGATTTCACTGCAGCAGAATGCCGCTTTGGTTTTGCCGGCGCTTCAGGTGTGATGTCGCTGTAGAGCAACTGGGCTTCCGAAGCCGGACCCCTCCGACTGCCGAGCTCCTTGACCTCAAGAACACGTAAATTGCGATTGATCATCGCCGTGACGACGTCGCCGATCCGAACGGTTGAGGCAGGTTTTTGAACTCGTGCCTTGTTGATCCGGACTTTTCCGTCGCTGATCATTCGGCTCGCCTGTGAGCGGGTTTTGGTTAATCGGGTAAACCAAAGCCATTTGTCGATCCGTTGCGATTGTTCAGCGGCCGCATCACTGGCGATCTGAGTTCTGGCTTTCGAGGTCATCTTTAAGCTTCTTTAATGCTGCAAACGGCGAATTGGGGTCAAACGGCTTGACTTTTTTTTCTGCTTTGCGTGGCTTTGTCTGTTTCGACTTCTGTTTGCGCGGAGGAGCATTCTTGGATTTACGATGTTGCGATTGCGCTGTGTGCCCGGTTCCGGTTCTCTTCGGTCGCATCGGTTTTCTGCGAACCGGTCGCCAGATTAGTTCGAATTCATCCTCCTCCTTGACCATCGGTTCATCAGTGTCTGCGATCTCCTGAAGGTCGGTTTCATTCGCGGTGATTTTGCTCGCCTCCCCATCACTTTTCAGTTCGGTGTCACGGGTTGAATCTTGAGCGATGTCCGTCACTGCAACTGCGGGCTTGGTTTCTGCAATGTCCACACGTGTTTCTTTTTCGGCAGTTCCATCAACAGTTTCGGCAATTATCGGCGGATCCTGTGTCTTGGCGACGCTCTCATTCCCTTCGGACCCTCTGGTTTCATCAGTCTGTTGTTTTGTCTCTGATCCCGACACCTCAGGAGCCTGATCAACGTCGGATAAATTTCGATCGGATTCTGCTTCAGCTGATGTTTCCTTGGATGTGTCGGATTTTGGAGCCTTTTTTCTGCG
>JBPCWG010000081.1:0-2980 GCA_051009705.1 Methyloligellaceae bacterium
GCAGTGCCTTCACCGGATCGCTGAACCATTGCAGTGTCATGCTCGAAACGATGAGGTCATAGTGCGACATGAGATCCGGAAATTCCCCGTCGAGTATTTTAAACGTTACATTCTTCTGAGCGGAAAATTTGGATCGACAGGTCTCAAGCATGGCCTCCGACAGGTCGGTGATTGTTAATTCCGCCCTCCCATAGCGTCCAAAAAGATGTCCGGTCAGAAAACCGGTACCGCAGCCGAGTTCCAGAACCTTTGGCATTGGCTCGTCCGGCAAATGCGTTAATAGGGTACGGGCGACTTGTTCCTGCAAGCTGGCAAACCGGTCGTAGTTCGGCGCCCGTCGTCCGAACCTCGCAGCGATAGATTGATTGGTTCTAGAGGTCATGGAGAAAACTCCGGATGTGCCGGACGCACCATTGGGGCTCCGTCAGTGGCAGCATATGGCCGCCGGTCGAGCTCCAGCGGATTAAATGCTCCGGCCAGACGGCGCGGGACATATTGGCGGTGACAACCTTGTCATCGGTCGACGCCAGGGCCAGTATCGGGCAGGCGAGGCGCTGCACTTCTTCGCGCGCATCCCATTCCTGTAAAATTTCCAGACCGTTCCGCAGCCTTGTATAATTGAGCTCCTCCGGCGGATAATTGAGCGGCATATGGGCATTGCGCCAGAAAGCTTTCATTTGCGCCCGCATATTACGTTCCAGCCCGTCCTGCATCTGTTTTAAAACGGTATTGCCGCCCTCTGGTTCGAAGCGGTCAAAACCGGCGATACTGATAAGTCCGGCGATATCACGCGGCAAATGTTTGAGCAGCCATAACACGCCCAGGGAATGACCGACGCAGATCGTATCCGCAGTAAGATATTCGATCGCCTCCTTCGCGTCTGAGGCCGTTCCGATAAATCCAAGATTGACGGAGATGCAGGGGGTCTCCGGCGGCAGCGCCAGTTCCGCGAGAAGAGAATCCCACATTCGCGCGTCACTGCCCCAGCCATGTACGAACACAAACTGCATGCTGATCTGATCAACTCTCTACCGGATTTCTATTTTTCTTGGACCAGTTTTCTATCAGATTCAGGCAACTCTCGACATCTGATTTTTCAAGAGCGGCCGTGAATGCAAAGCGGAGACGAGAGGAACCCTGGGGCACTGTCGGTGGTCGGATAGCCGTTACCCAGAAACCGTTGAGGCGCAAATATTGTGAGAGGTCCAGAGCCTGATCCGGTTCGCCGACCATCACCGGCACAATTTGCGACCGGGAATTTCCGACATCGAAACCGAGGGCCTTAAGCTCATTGCGAAATGTCGCTGCAAGGTCTGCCACCTTGCGCCTTTCCTGATCCAGTTCCGGAAGCATGTCCAGCGCCGCATCAATGCTTCCGAGGACGGACGGAGGCAGGGCCGTGGAATAAATCAATCCGCCACAACGGTTCACCAGGAAGTCATAAACCGTTTCGGAACACGCAACATAAGCCCCGAAACTTCCCAGGGCTTTCGAAAATGTTCCCATCACGCAATGCGCTCCTTGGGACAGTCCTTTTCCCCCGACTCCCAGAATTCCAGTCGCGTGTGCATCGTCGCATATCACAAATGCTTCATATCCGCCGCCTATTGTCGATATTCTCTCCATGTCGCAGATATCGCCGTCCATGCTGAATACACTTTCCGTCAGGATGAACCGGGGCTGATCCGGTTCCGAAACCGCCAGAAGTTCTTCCAGATGGTCGTAGTCCAGATGCCGATAGCGCTTCTGGCGAACCTGCGCCGCCTGGCAGCCGAAATGCATACTGTTATGGTTCAGTCGATCGGTAAATATTTGGGGCTCGGCGGATAGAACATTTCTGTCAAACAGGGCCTGGAGGAGGGTGGCATTGGCCTGATAGCCGGAACCCAGTATCAAGGCGCGCTCTGTTCCCTTAAGAGTGGCGATCTTGGTTTCTATTTTTTCGAAACAATCCAAATTTCCTGTGATCAGGCGTGAAGCGCCGCTGCCGGCTCCCCAGTCCTTTGCCCATTCCCTGGAGCGGGCCACCAGTTCAGGGTGAAAACTCAGGCTCAGATAATCATTGCTGGAGAGATTTACATAAGAATCACCGCCAACGAAAATTTCCCGTGCATTGGGCCGTATCATTGGGTTCAATGATCGCCGAAGGCCGCGCGATTCGAGCGCAGCGACATATCCGGAATAGCAGCTTTCTATCGTCACCATTTTCTTGTATGAATTAAGCCACAAATTGAATTTTCGAACGGATTGAATTCGGGAAACCTATGCTTGATAAACCAACCCATCATTCGGATGAACCAAAAACAGTTGATCAGGGAAGCAGCACGGAATCCAAGCCGTACCATAGCATACGTCATGATTGGTCGAGCGAGGAAATTCAAGCTATTTTGGAATCTCCGTTAACCGAACTCATTTACCGGGCCCAAACCCTCCATCGGGCCTACCATGACGACAATTCCGTCCAGCTGGCAAGTCTCATGAGCATCAAGACCGGTGGGTGCCCTGAGAACTGTAGCTATTGTCCGCAATCTGCGCATTTCTCACGCGAAACAGGTCTGAAAAAAGAGAAACTGTCCGAAGTCGACGAGGTTATACACCAGGCCAGACAGGCAAAAGCCGCGGGTGCCAGTCGATTTTGCATGGGTGCCGCCTGGCGCGAGGTGCGTGATGGCCAGGAGTTTGATAGTGTGCTCGAAATGGTGCGCGAAATTCGCTCGCTGGGCATGGAAGCCTGCACAACTCTGGGGATGCTGACAAGGGAACAGGCGCAGAAGCTCGCTGATGCCGGTCTCACGGCTTATAATCACAATATCGATACCTCACCGGAGTTTTATAGTGAAGTTATCACGACGCGTACTTATGAAGATCGTCTGAACACGTTGGAAAATGCGCGGGAAGCTGGTCTGACCCTTTGTTCGGGCGGCATCATCGGCATGGGCGAAACGAACACCGACCGGGCGCGCATGTTGCAGGTTCTTGC
>JBPCWG010000082.1:0-10311 GCA_051009705.1 Methyloligellaceae bacterium
TTTGATTCATTTCTGTTGTTTGACGGGCTGGTTACCATTCCACAGGTTAAGCTTATTGGATTTATCCTGGCGGCCATCCTGGCCACTGCCGTCATCCTGTTCATGAAAAACAGTCGAATGGGCCAGGCTATAAGGGCAACAGCCCAGGATGAGCGCGCTGCCCGTGTGATGGGCATCGATACCGACAAGGTCTATGCGTTTACTTTTTCCCTCAATGCCGCGATTTGCGGTGCTGCCGGTGCCCTTATTTCAATGATTTGGGTGATCCAGCCATTCTTTGGAATTACCTACTCAATCCGGGCATTCGTCGTCGTTACGGCCGCCGGATTTGGTAATTTACCCGGTGTAATTGCTGCTGGTTTAGGCATGGGAGTTGTTGAACAATTCGGTGGGTTTATACTTGGTGCTGAATTTCAGCAGGCGATTGTTGTCGGACTACTGTTACTTGTCCTCGTTATTCGCCAGATCCAACAGGCCCGGCTTCGTCAGGTGGTGCAGTAATGAATAGTCTTTCCTTTAAACTCCCACTCTACGGTTTAATTCTGGCCTTCGGATTTCTGGCACCGCTCCTTTTTCCAGCCTACACCAGTCAGATCTCGGTACTCTGGGTGATGATAGTTCTGGCCCTGACCTGGGATCTCCAGGGTGGACAAATGGGTTATAACTCCCTTGGAAACATCTTTTTCTTCGGTTTCGGCATGTATGTTTCTGCGGTCGTTCAAATAGGCCTCGTCTACGATGTCGGTGTTTACACCCAGGCCAGTGGCGGCGGAATTTTTAATTTCACTCCGGGTCAGTTTTATCTCGGACTGGCACTGGGTATGCTGGCTGCGGGTTTGCTATCAGCTGTTTCGGCGGTGCTCTTGGGCTGGATCGTGTTTGGTCTACGGGGGCCCTATTTCGCTATCGGAACTCTGGGGATTGCAATTGCGGCCGGAGAATTGACGGGAGCCTGGGAATGGGTTGGCGGCGGACAGGGAATTTCCATGCCGCAAGTCCCGGGTGATCCGGATTCGGGCAAGTATTTTCTTAATCTCTTGAATTTCTTCCTCGTCGTAAGTCTGTTTGCTTTCTTGAGCTGGCTTTACTCCACGCGCTTTGGACATGCCATCAACGCCATTCGTGATGATGAGGAAAAGGCCGAAGGCATGGGTATTTATACAACCCGTTACAAAACCATCTGCTGGGCTATATCCGCATTCTTCCTTGGCATTGTCGGCGCAATTTTCGGAAATATGATCGGCTTTATCGAACCCCTTGAAGTGGCTTTTCAAACCATCAACTTTGGTATTTTCATGGTTGTCATGGTGCTGCTGGGAGGTAAGGGAACGTTATGGGGACCGATCATCGGAGCTGTTGTCTTCCATGTGATCAAGGAGTTGACCTGGACCTATCTGCTGGGTTGGCAATGGGTGGCGCTCGGCGCTCTTATTGTGATCATCGTGGTCTATTTCCAGGATGGCATTATGGGCTGGGTCAAGCGCCGGCGGCCGGAATGGTTCGGCATCCGTATTGAAGAACAGGATCTTGAAGTCCGCCCGGGAGCAGCCGAATGAGTGATAGAATCATCGAAATCGCAAGTGTGACCAAGTCGTTTGGCGGTGTTGTTGCAAACAAGGACGTCAGCATGGAAGTTGAAAAAGGGAAGATTACCGGACTAATCGGACCCAACGGTTCCGGGAAAACAACGCTCTTCAACTCCATAGTCGGCTATCATCCCATCGATTCCGGTTCGATCAAATTCTCCGGTGAAGAAATTTCCAAGAAACGTGTCCAGCAGATTGCCCGGCTGGGTCTTCTCCGTACTTTTCAGCAAACCCGTATTTATGGGGACATGAACTGTGTGGAGAATATGCTGATTTCCATTCCCCACAGAAAGCTGGGAATCATGGATATGTTCGGGCGCAATTCCCGAGCGGAGTACGAAAAAGCTGATCATTTTCTGCAATTTGTCGGGCTTTACGAGAAACGCTACCTGCGCGCGGGATCCCTGTCATTTGGTCAGCAAAAACTTCTCGAATTCGCCATGGCCCTGATGAATGATCCAACCGTACTTCTTCTGGATGAACCCACAGCCGGTATCAATCCGACCCTGATCAACGGTCTGATCGATCGGTTGAAGCGTGCCAACTCCGAATTGGGCATCACGCTGTTTGTCATCGAACACAACATGCGGGTGATCATGAATATGGCCGAGAAAGTTTATTGCCTGGCCCACGGACAGTTACTGGCGTCGGGAACACCGGATCAAATTCAAAACGATCAGAGCGTGATCGACGCCTATTTGGGGGCTCACTGATGACCGACACAGAAAATAATCAAACAACGTCAGGAGCGGATTCATCCGAGAAATCCTCCGGCTATCACACGGGAACTGTTGATACTGTTATTTCTGTCGAGCAGGTTACAAGAGAAGTCGCCAAGATCGCCGATGACATAACTAAAGAGCA
Organism: Methyloligellaceae bacterium; assembly: GCA_051009705.1. Classification (GTDB taxonomy): domain Bacteria; phylum Pseudomonadota; class Alphaproteobacteria; order Rhizobiales; family CAYWUX01; genus JANQOC01. The sequence continues at coordinate 2,451 of JBPCWG010000082.1, forward strand.
ACTTGACTCTCTGATTAACGGCCCGTCCTTTGTCACCATTGACGATCTCCGCGCAGGTTATGGGCAGATGGAAATCCTCCACGATATCAATCTGCGCGTTAGTCAGGGCCAGTCCCTGTGTCTGATCGGACCAAATGGTGCAGGGAAATCAACGATCCTTCATTCGATATTTGGTTTTAACAATATTTTCTCAGGCACCATTCGTGTAGGTGAAGGGGATCAAGCCCGGGATATCACCAGACTTTCTTCCAACGATAAGCTGAAAGAAGCGGGTATTGCTTATATCCTGCAAGATAAGTCTGTATTTCCGAGCATGACAGTGGAAGAAAATCTCTGGATGGGCGGTTTTTTGATGGAGACCACGGATGCCGCGAAAGAGGCGGCGGAACGGGTCTTCGACAAATATGACCGTCTCGCGGCACGTCGCAAGCATCAGGCGAAAGTTCTCTCTGGCGGCGAGCGGCGCTTGCTTGAGATTTCCCGTGCTCTGGTCATGAACCCTTCGGTCCTTCTCGTAGACGAACCGTCTATCGGACTCGAGCCGCGATTTATTGACATGGTTTTTGAAATACTCGCGGATCTCAGGGATGGCGAAGGCAAGACCATCATCATGGTGGAACAGAATGCGCGCAAGGGATTGGAATTTTCCGATATCGGGTATGTTCTGGTATCGGGTCAGATTGCCAAGGCCGGTAAAGGCGACGAACTACTGGCGGATCCGGATGTAGGACGTCTGTTCCTCGGCGGCTGAGTTTTTGGCATTCACGGTTTTGCCTCTGCTTTGCCTCTATACCCCGCGTGATTCCCCGCATTTGGAAACAACGCAAAATACAGCTGACATTCCATATTGAACGGGACGTATAGATTCGAGGCAATCGCTTACCTCAAGCGTTACACGTATTGTTTAGAGAGGTTGGCCAGTAAACATCGTCTGTTCGCAGCGAATGAGACCCGCTTCTATTTTGGCGCAGACGCGAACGGCATCCAGCACATTTTCAAAAGGCCCGGCTATCAGCTGAAAGGGTTTTCCGTTTCCAACCTCGTTCCGGACAAAGCGGGATTTCAGTGGGCCGAGTTCTTTCGTGTATCGGGCGCGCAGAACTTTCCAGGTTTGTCTCAGATCAGTGACGTTAGGACCTGAATAGAGATGAATGCCGAACCGTGTCTGTGTTGTTTTCGCACGACTGGCGACCTGAACAGGGGGCAAATCAAGTGATGAATTTTCAAATCCACTTTCTGGCAGCGGTTTGATTTCTATGTCGAAGGCGGATTTGACGGCAACTGCCTGGGTTTCGGTTTGCGCCAGGAGTCGGTCCAGATCCCTATCTATCCAGTCCTTTTTCGGAAGGGAACCTGTGTGGGTTAACCGGTTGTCTTGTCCGGGCTGTGCCATCCGCTGTGGGTTTTGCCCGATCTGGTTGATCCGGGTTGTCACGGCGGGTTGTTTATTTTCCAGAGACACTGTCTCTGTTTCCACCTTCTCTGTTTCCACCGTCTTTGTTTCAACTGCCTCTCGTCCCACTGCCTCGAGTTGCATTGACTGTTGAACCCGCATTTCCTTCATTTGGGGCGACGCCAGATTATTGTTCGCCCCATTGTCCTGCTGATTGATTGAAGCCGTGAATGGGCCGAGGGAAGATTCAAAGCGATCAAGACGTGACGCCATCGTCTGGGTTTCAAATTCGGTGTTGTTGATGCGCGCATTCAGGTTAGCGAGTTCGCTGCGGATCAGAACCATTTCCGTCTTGATCTTGGTGACATATTTTTGTGTTTGCAAATCATTATCACCGATTTGACCGTTTGACTTCGACATCGATTCGCCGGGGAGTTTTGTCGTAAACTGGGAATCGGTGGATTTTTCCGAATTGGCGTGTAAGTTCCGGGTGGGGTCAGCCGCTAATTGTACAGCCAGATTGCCTAGATAGCCGAGCGCCATCAGTGCGAGGACACCTAAAGTTAAACCATAAGGACTTTTGATCATGGTTAAGCCACATACTTTCAGAACTGTCTAAACGATATAAACACTTGAAATACAGTATTTTATCCGTTTATTTGAATTCGATTTACCGTAATTCAGGCATTACCTAACTATAATCCAGATCACCTAATGTCTGAGTCTGTCTTGAAGGTCAATTGAGGGACGGGAGGATATACACGGCGCTGAGCCTATGGGAAGGCTGTTCGTTGCGGGTGTAAATCTTTACGACGGGGTCACAAAACTTTAATGGCATTGCCATTCGTGAAAGCTTAAAAGAAATCCTAGGGCAATGGACGTTATATAGGGCACAACAGCAAGACATGACTTCACGATCTTTCTCCATAATTTGTCTCGCAGCTGGCAAGGGCACACGCATGAAATCGTCTCGCCCCAAAGTGATGCATGAAATTGGCCGTCGGCCGCTACTCATGCATGTCCTGGAACAGGCCGGCAAAGCAGGGGCAGATCAACTGGCGTTGGTACTTTCTCCGGAAATGACCGAAACTGCCGAAGCTGTTCAGAAGGAATTCAGGAACGTTCAGCTATTTTATCAGCAGGAACAGCGGGGTACGGCAGATGCAGTGTTGTCGGCACGCGAATTTATTAGCAACAGTACCGGTGACATTGCCGTTGTTCTCGGCGATGCACCGCTCCTCAGAGCCGAAACTCTGATTGAGCTGAGGCAAAAGCTGGGGCAATCACATGATCTGGCGGTACTTGGGTTTAACGCCCGGGATCCCTCGGGTTATGGGCGGCTTATCACACGGGAAAATGGTGATCTGATTGCAATACGAGAGCATAACGACGCGACGGAGGCGGAGCGGCAGATCAATTTCTGCAATTCAGGGGTCCTGGCCTTTCGCAGCGAGACAATGCTCGAACTACTCGACGCTATTGGTAACGATAATAGTAAGAGGGAATTTTATCTTACTGACGTTGTCGAAATTGCGCATGCAAAACAACGATCGATAGCGACCTCCACGGCCGATGAAGTCGAAGTGCTGGGAATCAATACGCAAGCCCAGCTCGCCCAGGCGGAAAATTTATGGCAGGAACAACGCCGCGACCATTTCATGGCCCAGGGTGTATCCATGATGGCGCCGGAAACCGTCTACCTCAGCTTCGACACAAAAATAGATGCGGACGTCACGCTTGAACCGAATATTGTATTGGGGCCCGGTGTCGAAATTCGCAGTGGCGCTACTATTAAAGCATTTTCGCATCTGGAAGGCGCGATCGTCGGTGAGAAAAGCACCGTCGGTCCTTTCGCCAGGTTGCGGCCAGGTGCAAATCTGGGGGCAGGCGTACGTGTCGGAAACTTCGTGGAGATCAAACAGGCCGAGTTGGGCGAGGGTGCGAAAGTCAATCATCTCACTTATGTTGGCGATAGTGAGGTAGGTTCAGGTGCCAATATCGGCGCCGGCACCATTACCTGCAATTATGACGGATTTGCCAAGCATAAGACCATCATCGGAGATGGAGCATTTGTCGGTTCCAACAGTTCACTCGTGGCACCGGTGACGATCGGTTCCGGTGCCTATATTGGGTCCGGAAGTGTTGTGAGCAAAAATGTACCCTCGGGTTCGCTCGTTGTGACGCGGGGGCCACTGGTGGAAAAAGAGGGCTGGGCAGACCGATTCCGGTCTCGGGCGGAGCAAAAGAAGAAGCAGAAAATCAAATAATTTTTAGTCGTGTAAGTGGGCGCCGGCTGTTTAACGGTAAACTCTGAATTTGTGCCGGTCAGAACGTTCATGCAATAGGATTGAGCAACCATGTGTGGCATTGTTGGAATAATTGGGACAAAACCCGTTGCGGGAGCCATTGTCGAGGCCCTGCGGCGGCTGGAATATCGCGGCTACGATTCCGCCGGTGTTTCAACACTGGAAAATGGTCGGTTGACCCGTGCCCGGGCCGAGGGAAAACTGCATAACCTGGAAGCCAGACTCGATGAAAAGCAACTCGGGGGACATACTGGTATCGGGCATACGCGCTGGGCGACCCATGGAGCGCCCACGGAACAAAACGCCCACCCTCATATGACGAGCAAAGTTGCTGTCGTCCACAATGGTATCATTGAAAACTTCCAGGAATTGAAGGATGATCTCGTCGCCTATGGTTCCGTATTCAGTTCCGAAACCGATACGGAAATCATCGCCCATCTCATCACCCGCTACCTCGAAGAAGGCGCGACACCGGTTGATGCGGCCAGGCGTTGTCTGAAGGAACTGTCTGGTGCGTTTGCTCTCGCCATTCTGATCGAAGGTCAGGATAATTTGTTGATCGTGGCACGTCAGGGGAGCCCCCTGGCCATCGGACATGGGGAAGGGGAAATGTTTGTCGGGTCAGATGCGATTGCACTGGCGCCATTTACCAATACCATCACCTACCTTGAAGATGGGGACTGGGCCATTCTTACCCGCGACGGTGCCGAGATCCGGGATGCTGAAGAACGAATTGTCGATCGCCCGATCCAGAAAACCATTGCGACGACTTTGCTCGTGGATAAAGGCAACCACCGGCATTTCATGGCCAAGGAAATTCACGAGCAGCCCGAAGTTGTCAGCCATACCCTGTCAAGTTTCGCTGACATTGCCGAAGCACGGATCGTCCTGCCCGAGCTACCCATTGACGTTAAAAACCTGGATCGCCTGACAATATCCGCTTGTGGTACGGCCTATTATGCAGGTCTGATTGCCAAGTATTGGCTTGAAACCTATGCGGGATTGGGAATTGAAATCGATATCGCCTCGGAGTTTCGCTATCGGAATGTTCCTCTAAAATCCGGAGGTCTTTCGCTGTTCATTTCTCAGTCCGGAGAAACCGCCGATACGCTTGCGGCTTTGCGCCATTGCAAGGCGAGTGGTCAAAAGGCTGTGTCCGTCGTCAATGTTGCTCAGTCGACCATGGCGCGGGAATCCGATGCTATTCTGCAAACTCTTGCGGGCCCGGAAATCGGTGTGGCTTCAACCAAAGCCTTCACCTGCCAGCTGGTCACCCTAGCCTGCCTGGCCATTGGGCTTGGGGTGCAAAAGGGATTGGTCAGCCGGGCCCAGGAAAAGGAGCTCGTCGGGGCCCTTGTTAGTCTTCCTCGTCACATGTCGCGCATTCTGCAGATGGAAGATCAGTTTGAAGACATCTGTCAGATATTGTCGAAAGCCCGGGACGTTCTTTATCTCGGTCGCGGAACCGCGTTTCCTATAGCACTCGAAGGGGCTCTGAAACTCAAAGAGATTTCATATATTCACGCCGAAGGCTATGCCGCCGGAGAGCTGAAACATGGCCCCATTGCACTGATAGACGAGAACGTGCCTGTCGTTGTTGTCGCTCCGGATGACGCATTGTTTGAGAAGAGTTATTCCAATATGCAGGAAGTCGCGGCCCGCGGCGGCCAGATAATTCTTCTCACAGATCGGGAAACGGAAAAAAACGGATTGGAACTCGCGGCGAAAATTACGCTACCCAGGACCCATCCTTTGATTCACCCCTTGGTATTCGCCTTGCCTGTTCAGATCCTCGCCTATCATACCGCCGTATTCATGGGAACGGATGTGGATCAACCGCGTAATCTGGCAAAGTCCGTGACTGTGGAATAATTATCGCTGGTGCCGGCAAAGACTGGGCATTCTGCTCTTTAAAAGACAGATACACCACCCATTCCGGATCAGGACGTGGGAAATCGTGTCAGATCCGCCCCCAAAGTCCCGCAAACACCAGGAATTCACTGTTTTTTTGAGCAGAAGGCATTTTTAGGCTGTTTCCACTCTGGGTTTGGGAGTAAATTTAACCCTCTTTGCAGGGGCACAAATTGGAGTTGAGGGGGGGCGCTCGATATTACAATTATAGTGAAAATTCGCAGCCGAAGGCCGGGAGTTCGGGGATGACTGAAAAAATTCGTGTCGCCGTCATCGGCGCTGGATATTTCGGAAAATTTCATGCACTGCACTATAAGGACAATCCTGATTGTGACCTCGTAGCTGTCGTCGATGGCCGGGCTGAGACAGGTGAAGAAGTCGCCACTCAGAATGGGGCCCGTTATGTTTCCGATTACCGCAGTCTCGTTGGTCAGGTCGATGCCGTCAGCATTGCGGTACCCACACATCTTCACTGCGAAGTCGGAAAATTTGTTCTCGAAAACAATATTCACGCTTTGATTGAAAAACCTATTACCGACAATGTCGAAACTGCTGCTGAACTCACGCGCCTTGCCGAGGATCGGGATTTAAGACTGCAGGTCGGGCATATCGAACGTTTTTCAGCAACATTCCGCGCCATATCTCCGATGATTACGTCACCTTTGTTCATCGAAAGTTACCGGATAGCCCCCTTCAAGGATCGTGCAAATGACGTGGATGTGGTCCTTGATCTGATGATCCACGACATTGATGCCATCCAGGGACTCGTCAATTCTCCCGTGGAAATGGTTCACGCGGTGGGGACACCCATCGTCAATCCCACTGAGGATCTGGCCAATGCCCGGATTGTTTTTGAATCAGGCTGCGTGGCCAATGTTACCGCAAGCCGCGTCAGCTACAAGACAGAAAGGCGCATCCGAATTTTCCAGCCCAACAGCTATATCATCGGCGACTTCGACAAGAATCACATCGATAGTTACAGTGTTATCGGAGATCTTGAAAAGGAAGGTTTGGGTGCGATTCGGATGGATTCCCGGGATATTGAAAAAGAAGACAGCCTGGCAAATGAAATTGCCGAATTTTTGAACGCCATTCGTGAAAAGCGTTCACCATTGGTAACAGGTCGTGATGGCAGCGAAGCGCTTAGAGTTGCGAAGCTGGTGACAGCGAGTATAAGTGAGCATCGGCAAAAGGCTGCCGGACTACTCAATCAATAATGCGCAATCCAGAATGATGGTAAAGGAACAAGTCTGTGGCAACGGCACCTCTCGAGCACCGGGACTCTCAAGTGCGGAAAAACACACCGAACACGGAATTTCTCGATGTTCCCTTGTTTGATCTGCGGTCTCAAAATCAGACTGTCACCCCGGAAATAGATGATCGCATCGCTGAAGTCCTCGCGCACGGCCAGTATATTCTCGGGCCGGAAGTCGAGCAATTCGAAAAAGCCCTGTCTGACTATGTCGGCGGCGCTCATGCCGTCGGGGTTTCAAGCGGGCGTGATGCCATCATCATGGCTCTCATGGCACTGGGAATTCGTCCCGGTGATGCCGTCTTTGTCCCGTCTTTCACATTCTCGGCAACCGCAGGGGGGGTGGTTGCGGTGGGAGCAGCACCGGTTTTTGTGGATGTCGATTCCGAAAGTCGCAACATGTGTCCCCGGTCGCTCCAACAAGCGATTGATCGAACCCGAAAGACAGGCAACCTTCGTCCCAGGGCAATAATGCCCGTGGATCTCTACGGCATGCCTGCCGACTATGCTACAATCAGGGATATTGCCGAGGCACAGAAACTACTGCTCATTGCTGATGCCGCGCAAAGCTTTGGCGCTATACAAAACGACAAATATGTAGGGACCTTGGCGCCGGTTTCCGTGATCAGCTTTTATCCTACAAAACCACTCGGTGGCTTTGGCGATGGCGGTGCTGTTTTCGCGCTGGACGAAGACGTTGCCGAGGCCGTAAAACGGATACGCAATCATGGGCTCGGTGGCTCGGGTGATCAACCGGACGAACTGGGTATGACTGGTCGGCTAGATACACTGCAGGCCGCGGTATTGCTGGCAAAGCTCAAAGTTTTTGACGATCAACTGGCCGAACGCCAGAAAATCGCTGCACGTTACCAATCCGAAATCAGTGCCGATCTCGTGCATCCTGTTTTGCCATCCGGTGTCAGATCGGCCTGGGCGATCTACTCGGTTGAGGTCCCTGGTCGGGATCAGGTTCGTAAATCTCTGTCCGAGGTCGGAGTT
>JBPCWG010000083.1:0-2834 GCA_051009705.1 Methyloligellaceae bacterium
AAGCAGAAGGGGAAACGGAGATGTCGGAGTATCGCATTCTGACACCACCGGAAAACGGGGCGCCGGGACAGGTGGAAAAGGTCAAAACCTATGTTTTGAAACCTGGCATGGCGGAAGCCTATGAAGCCGGACAGGTGCATGCCCCGAAGCGGGAAACAGGAACACGTCTGGTGCGTCTTGAAGGTCAGAATTTGGCCGGTGTCAAGCGTGAGCCGTTCAAAATGGCCTAGTCAAAAATTTCTGGGCCAACTCTGATCCATGTGAGATAAGTACCGAAAGGAATTGTTTGTGTCATTGACGGTTGTTGCTCGTATTGAAGCAAGCCCGGAGCATGCGGACGTCGTGAAAACCGCGCTAGAGGCCCTCATTCCACCGACGCTGAAGGAAGAGGGGTGTCTCAACTATAATCTCTATCAGGACAATTCCCAGGAGAATCTGTTTTTCTTCTATGAAAACTGGACAAGTGAATCCCATCTGGATGTGCATTTGCAATCGGATCATATCGCCGCTTTCAATGACAAAGTTGGTGATCTGATCGATTCCGTCGACATTCGCAGGGTTCGCGAAGTTTCCACCTGATCAATCAAATAAAGGTCATCTCGTTTTATGAGTCGATTACATAACAAGATTGCAATTGTCACCGGTGCCGGTGGCGGAATCGGACGCGCCATCTGCCGGGCATTTTGTCGGGAGGGTGCAGCGGTGATTGCCATCGACATCAATGCCGATACCGTAAGCGCTACTGTCGAAGAGATCGTCGGGGAGGAAGGACAGGATGGCCGATGTGTCGCTTTCGTCGGGGATGTGGCAGACGAAGAAACGGCTATCGGAGGCGTTCGCCTGGCGCAGGAAAAGTTCGGCGCTCCCAATGTCCTCGTGAACAATGCGGTTTTCGATTTGCCGTTTGCCCCACTGACGGATATCTCACTGCCAGACTGGCAGCGGACGCTCGATGTCAATCTGACAAGCGCTTTCCTGATGTCCAAACATGTCATTCCCCCCATGGCTGGCGATGGGGGTGGCAGTATCATCCATGTGGCGTCACAACTCGGCGGTGTGGCGCGCCCCGGGCGGCCCTGGTACTGCGCGGCTAAAGGCGGTCTCGTCAGTCTGGCCCAGGCGATGGCTGTCGATCATGCGCATCAGAAAATACGGGTAAATTCCCTATCGCCGGGACCCGTTGAAACCGGACGATATGTAAAGAATTTCGACAGCGTCGAAGCAGCACGGGCTTCCAATTATACGCTATATGAACGATTGGGCGAGCCGGATGAAATTGCCAACGGAGCCGTCTTTCTGGCGAGCAATGAATCCTCATTCATGACCGGGGCGGACCTGTTGATCGATGGAGGCTATTGTGCCGTTTGACGAGACGGAGAGTGTGCAGGTCTTTATCGAAAATGAGGCAGAGTCTTCGATCAAAAATACCTATGATGAGAAAACCCTCGCATTTATCAAGTCGGACACGGTGTCCAGTCCCTATCCCTTTCCCTATGGATTTGTTGTCGGCACGCTAAGTGGTGATGGAGACTGTGTCGATTGCTTTGTCGTTACGGATCAAGGCCTGAAGTCCGGTTCACTTGTGGAATGCAAACCGATTCATCTTCTCGAACAGGTGGAAGACGGTGAAGTGGATCACAAGGTTCTGGCCGTTCCCGCAGACAAGTCAGGGGAAATTGGAGATCCGGAGGTCGAGGCCATCCGCGGGTTCATCAGAACGGTTTTTGCTCACGTGCCAGGCAAGACCATGGAACTCGGTGCGCTACATGCCGCGGATAAGGCACGGGAATATATCCGGCGCTGCACGACGTAAAGCCGGAACCGATAAAGAAAAAGCCTTCTGTGCTGAATTTTTGCAGAAGAAAACAGCATGCTCATTCCATGAGCGCTCTGAGCGCGCTCACTGCGTACTCCGCAAATTCCGCATCATTTATATGAAGATCAAGTTCAACAATGAGATCCTGATCGATTCCTTTATAAAGAGTATCAACAAAAACGGCGTCCGTTTCCGGTTGCAACCATTGACCACGGATTTCGCCGGTCACGCTTTGGGTGGGAAAGCTTGTCATCTGGCTAAAACCCTTCTTGGGGATCAGAATCTTGAAACGTCCCGCTGAATTTGAGAGATTGTCGATAAACATCCGAGCCAGGGTCTTGAATTCCTGCGCATTGCTGCGCATCAGCAGAATTTCCTGATTGTACTGATAAAAATCGCGGTCTTTATAGCGGTCGGGAACCTCGCCCACCCACCAGTTGGAGAAGTCCAGACATCCGGGAACAATAATCTGGGGAAGGCCTTGTGCGGCGGCACTTTTCAGGCGGTCGGGTCCGGCGCTGTAAACACCGCCGGTGACGACATCGGCAAGCTCGGATGTAACGAGGTCGATGATTCCCTGCAGTTCACCGGAGCGCGCCAGGCTTTCCAGGGCTTTGCCGCCAGGACCGGAAGCATGGAAATGGATAACTTCACGGCCTTCAGATTCCAGGGCCGCAGTTATGCGGTCAACGGTAATTTGAACATTCCCGAAAGATGAGACACCGATTAGAGGCGGGTGGGAATCAATCGTATCTTTTATCTGCCCTCCCGCCCGGCTCATAGCGGTGATCCCGTAGGCCGCATTTTTCATAATGGCATCGGTAATCCGGTTCCGGGAGATATCGCCAATTGTTGGAAACATGGCGATGTCGCTCTGGGCAACATACCACTGCACCGCAGCCGTTGCCGCCACCGGGGTAATCATGATTTTGGGTAGGAGTGGCGGTAGCGAACGCATAACGCCGCAGGCCATCGTTGATCCGTTGGCGCCGCCGATGCCGACAATTCCGCGCAAAGC
>JBPCWG010000084.1:0-3047 GCA_051009705.1 Methyloligellaceae bacterium
TTCAACTGGCCGATGATCTCCTGGATGTCGAAGGTGAAGAAGCGGAAATGGGTAAGGCTCTTGGAAAAGATGAGGCGGCCGGAAAAGCGACACTTGTCAGTATTTTGGGCTTGGAAGCAGCGCGGCAGCTCCTTGATGATCTAGAAGCGCAGGCGATCAAATCACTGGACAGCTTCGGAGCACAAGCAGATTACTTACGCAAAGCCGCGCGGTTTGTGACCCAGCGCCGAAACTAGAAAAACAAACTCCTACGAATTTCCAAAACGTTCGCTGATATAGTCTTCGATGATGTCCTTGAATTCGTCGGCAATATTGTTGCCACGCAGGGTTTTAACTTTTTTGCCATCGATAAACACAGGCGCTGCCGGAGATTCTCCTGTACCCGGCAGACTGATGCCGATATTCGAATGTTTGGATTCACCGGGACCGTTGACGATACATCCCATAACAGCGAAGTTCAGTTTCTCCACACCTGGAAATTTTTCCTTCCAATAGTGCATGCGCATACTGATGTGACCTTCAATTTCGGATGCGAGTTCCTGGAATACGGTGCTCGTTGTTCGCCCGCATCCCGGACAGGAAGTCACTACCGGAATGAAAGCCCTGAGATCCATGGATTGAAGAATTTCCTGAGCAACGCGGACTTCCTCGGTTCGATCGCCTCCTGGTTTTGGTGTCAGGGAGATTCGAATTGTGTCACCGATCCCCTGCTGCAACAGTATTGATAGGCCGGCGGTAGAGGAGACGATTCCTTTTATGCCCATTCCCGCCTCTGTGAGACCGAGATGGAGCGCATAAGAGGACCTGTCCGAAAGCTTCTGGTACACACTTACAAGATCCTGAACAGCACTCACTTTCGCTGACAGAATGATCTTGTTCGACTCCATGCCCAGCTGTTCAGCTCTTTCGGCACTAAGCAGGGCCGACTGGACAATAGCCTCGTGGAGAACTTCCTTGGCTGAGACCGGAACCGCGGACTTTGCATTCTCATCCATCAGTTCCGTCAACAATTCCTGATCCAAACTTCCCCAATTCACTCCGATTCTGACAGGCTTGTCGTAGTTCAAGGCGATTTCGATAATTTCAGAAAACTGGCGATCACGCTTATCGCGAAATCCGACATTACCTGGATTGATGCGCAACTTATCGAGCGCCTTCGCGCACTCCGGATAATCGCTGAGAAGCCTGTGGCCATTGTAGTGAAAGTCCCCGACGAGGGGTACATTGACACCTTGGCTATCCAGAATATCCCTGATCCTGGGAACGGCCGCCGCAGATTCAGATCGATCTACCGTAATTCTGACGATCTCGGACCCGGCCTGCGCCAGGGCAGCAACCTGTTCCGCCGTCTTCAATGGATCGGCCGTATCCGTGTTTGTCATCGACTGGACGACAATCGGGGCATCGCCACCAATGGAAACATCCCGGACACGTACAAGATGTGTTTTACTCCGTTCACTGCGAATTTTCACCATGTCCGGCGTTGCTCCACTTTTTCTTGTTCATCGCCAATATCTAGAAATATAGAAATATATCTGGGAAATGAATGACCTCGATCAGCAGATTCAAGTCTATTAAACCGAAAATCTAATAGGAGACTCTCACTGAAAGATCTCAATTCGGCGACAGACCTGTCGAAATTTTGTCACATATGAATAGTTAATAACATACTGATCTATATTCTGTTTATTATGTCGTCAATTGGCCGTGAATTTAGGTCACAGATTTACAGTCCACCATATGACCCGAAATTCCATGGGAATTTGCCTAGATCCACTCATATTATTTGTATCTAAGTAAAAAGTTTAGAAAAGTGAACAGTCCTTCCTACATTATATCTGCACGACGCACAGTATTTGGCAAGACGGGCGGATTGCATGGAAAACGCCGCCTTGAGCAACTGGCAGGTCCTGTTATAGAAGCCGTTTGCAAAGATGCGGGTATTGAAACTCGAGATGTCAACTCAGTTTTTGTAGGCAATACGACCGCCGGGGGAGGAAATCCAGCCCGATTGATTTCTCTGGCCAGTGGTATTCCGGAAACCACATCCGCCTATACACTCGATTGCCAGTGCGCATCGGGTCTGGAAGCGATAGGTTCGGCAGCACGATTCGTGAGTTCAGGCATGGCGGACATTGTCCTGGCGGGTGCAGCAGAATCGCCGTCAACAGCGCCATGGCGCTTGGCCAAGCCTAATTCCATCCACCAATTACCCGTGTTTGACAGTTCCGGCCCGTTTACGCTCACGGAGAACGGCGTACCTGAACTGGTTGAAGTCGGTGAGAATATTGCCGCCTCTTACAAGATCGACCGCAAACGCCAGGATCACTATACCCTAGAAAGTCATCGCAAGGCTGAAAACGGTTATGAAGAACATCGGTTTAATGGAGAAATCGTCGCCATTCGCATCGAAGCAGGTGAAGGACGTGATGAAAATCTGAAGAACGCATTGTCGTCCGATCTCATGCCTCAGATACCGTCGTATATTCCTGAGACGGGAACAGTAACTTCAGCGAATTCCAGCGCCTTGAGTGACGGGGCGGCATTCTGCCTGGTTGTCTCCGAGACGGTGTTCGAAACACTGAAGAGACCGCCGGCCCTGAGGTTCCGGGAATACCGGACGAAAGGCGTGAATCCGGTGGAATATGGCATCGGCCCCATCTCTGTGATCAATGAGATTCTCGAACGCGACCCCTCGGTTAAACTGTCTGACATAGATACATTCGAAATTGGTGAAGCAACAGCAGTGCAGTCTCTCGCCTGCATTGACGTGCTCGCTCTGGACGAGGCGCATGTCAATAAGGACGGCGGTGCTCTCGCCTTCGGTCATGCACTGGGGACGGGGAGCGCGGCACTGGTTACAAGATTATTTTCGCAAATGGTACGCCAACGCCCTGATACTGTTGGCATTCCCACGCTTGGCCTGGCAGCGGTGGGGGCTTCAGGAGGTCTGGGCAGCGCCATGCTGCTTGAAGCCGTGTAGATTCAGGCGCAACCATTCGACAGGCCTGCCACTTTGTCTTGCGCAGTCAAAATGCTCCCTGGAA
>JBPCWG010000085.1:0-3791 GCA_051009705.1 Methyloligellaceae bacterium
TTCATCGAAATCGTCATCGACGGGGCGTAGATTGTGGCCGAATGTTCCGTAAGAAGAACCGGCCGGCCGGTTGGCGGGAAACTGCTTTTCCGAATAGTGTTCGGTAAACACCGTGCCGAAATATTTAACCAGGGGAATATCCAGACCGTCGAGCCAGATCATTGGCTGTTTGCCATCGTGTCCGTGATCGTGCCAGGCCCAGTTTGGTGTTAGAACCAGGTCGCCTGCGGACATATAGGCTTTCTCTCCGTCGACAGCCGTATAGGCCTGGTCGCCCTCGATGATAAAGCGAAAGGCGCTGGCGGTGTGGCGATGCGCTCCGGCGACTTCTCCGGGTAGGATCATCTGCAGTCCCGCATACAAGGCTTCCGTAGTTGAACCTTCGCCGGCGAGACCTGGATTTTCAAGGACGAGGACGCGACGCTCTGCTTCTTCAGCCGTAATCAGCTTACCGGATTCGATAAGCAGGGGACGCGAATTTTCGTACTTCCAGAGACAGGGCAGTGAACGGGTCGTGGGCTTGGTTGTCAGGAGTTTGGCGAGAATTTCCCACAAGGGCGCGAGGGAGTGGGGTTTCAGGCGATCATAATATTCAGTGCGTTCGGCAGATACGGTCATGGCAGTTTCCTTCTTTCTAAATCCACTGGAGCTCATGTGGCCTAATTTGCGTTCAAGATGGCCCGGGCCCGATCCGACAATTGCAGTCCGTGGCCGGCGATCGTAGTGTCAAAACTAAGTGTTCCGGATGGCGAAAGTTCAGTCCATCCGTCAAACATGGGCTCAAGAAGCGTAAATTCCTCAAGCCAGGTCAAGGCGGGAGCGGCGGCGGCAATGTGGACAAACAGTCCGGGCAAAAAATGTGGTGCCAGTCCAATCCCGTGGAAGGTACAAATCTGCGCCAGTTGCAGAACGGGTGTGAGACCCCCGATCATTGCCAGGTCCGGTTGCAGGGTCGCTGCCATTTGTCCGGCAACATAAGGTTCAAACTCGACCAGACCCTGCAAATGCTCGCCTGTTGCAATCAGGCTGCCAAATTCACCGGCCAGTCGGCGGTAGCCGCCGAGGTCTTTCGCCGGCAGGGGTTCTTCGACAAATTCCACCTGGCAATCCCGGGCGCAGGATAACAGTCGTTGAACGCCGGGCAGGTTTCCCTTCTCGTTGACATCGATCATCAGCGCGCATTTATCGGGCAGACCTTCGCGAATCCTACTCAAGGTCGCGGCATCCCCACTTTGTCCGCTCAACCGTGGCTTTACGCCCGAATATCCTTTGCTCATGACTTCCTCGGCCGCCGTGATCGCCTCCTGAGCAGACATGCCGGGCTGAAATGGACCGCTTGAATAGACCGGGACCTGTCTTGCCTGCCCACCAAGTGCGTTGCCCAGAGGCAGATTTTGGCGTTTCGCCAGATAATCCCAGAGGGCTACGTCGATCGCTGCCAAGGCCAGCATGTTCCAACCCCTACCTGTGCGGTTGAAACTCTTGTAGGCGTTATTCCAGAACGCCGCGGGGTGCGGAATATCATCTCCATGCGCAATTTTACCGAGGAGCTGTTCGCAAATGCTGACGAGCGGACTGCCGTTACCGGCAATCACATAGCTGAATCCTAGTCCCGCGACTCCGTGGTCATCTTCAATTTCGACAGTCAGTACATCAACTTCCCGGACACCGGATCCACCCATGGGTTGATCCAGCACATAGGTGAAGAAATTCAGTTCTGACCTGTCAAGTTTCATGGTCGGTTAGCTTCATGCGGGTCTGCGAATTATTCTAGCTTACGGGTACTGTCATTTCGCCAATATTTTCAATCCAGCACGTCATTACATCGCCGGCTGTAATTGGCGAAACCCCTTCCGGCGTACCCGTGAGCAAAACATCGCCGGGATAGAGGGTGTAGGCGGATGAGGCATATTCAATCAGTTTGGGAATGTCCCAGATAAGCATGTTCGTATTCGATTCCTGACGGGTTTCGCCATTGATCTTGATCCAGAAGTCGAGATTGTGAGGATCCCCGAGTTCGTCAGCGGAAACGAACCAGGGTCCAAGAACTGTAAAGCTGTCAAAGGATTTACGGAAACTGCGGTCCTCGGTGCCGCGAATTGAAATATCCAGACCAATGCAATATCCAGCGACGTGAGCCATGGCATTTTCTTTTGAAATATCGCGACCGCCTTGGCCGATGATGGCAGCGAGTTCGACCTCGTGATCGGTACGGCGATCCGTCCATTTCAGTGCAACACCTTCTCGCGGTCCGACAAGAGAAGTCGAGGATTTCAGGAAGAGTCCCAATTCGTCTATCGTACGGATATGGGTGCCTTGGTTCAGTTCTTTGTCGGCCCGAGCCTCATCGAGATGCTTCTTGTAGTTGACCGGCGCCGCCAGGATTTTACTAGGGGAAGTTATCGGGCTTTCAAGCATGACATCGGAAAGCGGGTATTGTTTTCCATTTTTAGCCAAGTCTTCGATGGCCGGCATCAAACTGCTCAAGTTGCTGATGAGTGGATCTCCCGGTTCCAGAGGCCAGGTCCGGGCAGGCAGTTGCTCCAGGACATCGGAAACATCAACAATTGAATTGTCCCGGTAAATGCCCAGGCGATTTTGATTAAAGCGTACGAGTTTCATTTTTCCTTCCCATGATCACCGGTCGATTTCTGGCGATTCAATTCTTATTTGGTCTCTTCAAGGGGCACAGCCGCGGCTTCCCGCACTGAGTTGATCATCGACGTATTCATAAGATGCGCTTTTGATTTTACCGGATCAGAAGCAATGACTTTCAGCTCATTGAGGCGTTCTCGCCGTACACCGGGATCCCGTTCTTCCAGCAGCTTTTTATTGCGAATACTCATGGCCTGGACGGCCTTAATGTTAATGGGACGTCGCTGGTGGTCATAGTGATTGAATTGTGCTTCGAAATCTGCATTGTCGTGCCAGATCTTGCGAATTTTTTCGCCGACACTTATGGCATCATGGACACCGCCATTCAGGCCGAGCCCTCCCATGGGATTGTTCAGGTGGGCGGCATCGCCGGCAATTGCAATTCTGCCCCTGTAAAACTGACTCGCAACGCGCTGGTGAACACGATAGGTACTGCGATATTTAAGGTCAAACTTGTCGATCCCGGGATTTGAATGTTCCAGAATGATGTTCAGTCGTTGCTGAATGCGCTCATCTCTTAGAATATCCTCTTCTGGTTCTTCCGGATCGGTCCCATAAGCGATGCGCCAGATACCCGGAGGCCCGGTGTCAGGCACATGAAATATCGCAGCCCAGTGTTCCGGGTCGGCGACATAACCCGCGCCTGAAAATCCCAGCTCGTCCAATTGAAAAGTCGTGCTGGCGACAAGAAAACGATCCGGCCAGGTAAATCCTTTGAAATCGACATCAATAATTTTTCGGGCCAGACTTCGCGCCCCGTCGCAACCAACGAAAAATGAGGCGCGATGTTCATCACCCCTATCCAGCCGCACAGTTACGCCGTCGAGGTCTGGTTCAATACCGGTAACCTCTGTTCCAAAATGGATCTCCACAGAGGTCGTTGTATCCCGAATTTTGTCAAGGAGGATTGGGGTTAGTCTATGCTGCTCGAGATGGAGGCGATACGGATAGGGTGTTTCATCGGCAACCAGCGAAAGATCAAACTCCGCGACCAAGCCTTCGACACGGTCCCGGATCTGCCATCTGGGAACCTTGATTCCAGTTTTGTGCATTTCTTCGGTTACACCAAGCTGGTCAAGCATTTCGAGGGTCGGCGGATGGTAAGATCCTGCCCGCAAATCATGGGTCAGTTCCGG
>JBPCWG010000086.1:0-7018 GCA_051009705.1 Methyloligellaceae bacterium
AAACCTCTTTTCAAACAACATACGTTGCAGAACTTCATCCGGTTCTTGCTTTGTCGCGTAAAACGTACTTTTGAATTTTTCCCGTAGACGTTTTTGGTAATTCTGTAAATTCAACATAACGGGGACATTTGTATCGCGCCAGGTTTTCGCGGCAAAATTCAATGATATCTTCCGGCTGCAGATTGGCTTCTGACTTCGGCTCCACATAGGCTATGGGAACTTCTCCCCATTTGTCATCGGGTTTGGCAACCACGGCAACCGCCAGAACCTGCGGATGCTTGTAAATCGTATCCTCGACTTCAATGGAGGAAATGTTTTCTCCCCCGGAAATAATAATGTCCTTCGAACGATCTTTTAGCTGGATGTAACCGTCGGGATGGATAACACCAAGATCGCCTGAGTGAAACCAGCCGTCGCTGAATGAATTTGACGTTTCTTGCTCGTTTTTCAGATAGCCTTTCATGACGATATTGCCCCGGAACATCACTTCACCGAGGGTTTGTCCGTCTGCGGGGACAACCGACATGGTATCCGGATCAACCACGGTGAGATCTTCAAGGGCTGCATAGCGAATACCCTGGCGAGCTTGTTTCTGCGCCCTTTTGTCGGCGGAAAGTTTATCCCAGTCCCGGTTCCATTCGTTGACCACCGCAGGCCCATAAGTTTCGGTCAGGCCGTAGACATGGGTTACGTCAAACCCGGCATCAGCCATTTCAGCCAAAACCGATTCAGGGGGTGGCGCCGCAGCGGTGATGAATTTGACCCGCGAAGGCAGGGGACGTGTGTCTTCATCAGGCGCGTTGATCAGGATCGCCATGACAATGGGGGCTCCGCACATATGGGTCACATTGTGCTCGGCGATGGCGTCAAATATAGCCTTCGCCCGCACCCATCTCAGGCAGACATGGGTTCCGCCGACAACCGATACGGTCCAGGGAAAACACCAGCCATTGCAATGGAACATCGGGAGTGTCCACAAATAGGTCGAGTGTTTCGGCAACTCACCAGCGACCATGTTGGAATAGCCCATGAGATAAGCGCCCCGATGATGATAGACCACGCCCTTGGGATTGCCTGTTGTTCCCGACGTATAGTTGAGCGAAATAGAATTCCACTCGTCCCCCGGAAGCTGCCATGCAAATGTCTCATCACCCGCACTAATAAATTCTTCATATTCAATTGAGCCAATTCGTTCGCCTTCGACATCGAATTCCGGATCGTCGTAATCAATCACGTAGGGTTCTACAGTACATTGTGCCAGCACATCTTTCATCGTTTCTGAAAATTCGCGGTCGACGATAACCATCTTTGTTTCGGCGTGATCTAACTGAAATGCAATATTTGCTGCGTCAAGTCGTGTGTTTATCGAATGCAGAACCGCGCCGATCATCGGAACTCCATAGTGGCATTCCAGCATTGGCGGTGTATTGGAGAGCATCACCGAAACAGTATCTTTCTCACCAATTCCCTTTTGATTCAGGGCCGAAGCGAGCTTTCTGCAACGGTTGTAAAAATCCGCGTAAGTGTGAGTTTGCCTGCCATGAATGATGGCTGGGTGTCCCGGATAGGCGCGGGCACAACGCTCAAGAAAACTCAGGGGACTGAGAGGTTGAAAATTGGCTCTGTTTTTATCGAGATTGGCTTCAAAGGCATCCATCGGGAACTCAAGGTTAGATTAACAATGGTGTTAGGCTAACCAAATGTAGGCAAGGACGCAATTGGAGAAACGGATGATACAAGCACAGGTCATAGCTCGGCGAGATTAACCTCGATCACGATTGCGCGGACCCGAGATCCTCAATCTGCTGCACATGGGACCGGTACCAGTTTGTATTTTCCCACCACTTTGCAATGAAACCGGAAATCCACCAGCATGCAAGCGCCAGAACGATGGCAAAATATCCATCGATTGCATAGTGCCATCCCAGATGGACCGACCCCAAAAGGATGAGGATAGCAAAAGCGGTCAATCCGATGCCGAGGGGACGGGAAATCTTCCAGCCAGCCAGGGCGAGAAGAACGGCTGTGGCATTGTGCATGCTCGGCATGGCAGAAATACCGACGACCGTAGTTTGGTTTCCCAGATAACCGTCCCACAGCAATTCCTGGGTCGCAAGAGCCCAGATTGGAAATGTTTCATTGACCTCATAGAGATGATTCATAAGAGGCGCATAGGGATCCGGATGGAGCCCCAGTTCTTCGAAATAAACCGGCCCCGCGGAGGAGAACGCGACAGCTAGAACACTTCCGCCGACAAGCCACACGACCATGAAGGACAGGAAGAACTGCAGTCGCAATCGCGTTGGCTGTTCTGAAAATGCAAGCAAGCACCAGACCATCCACATGACCATGAACCAAAGATTATAGCTGACACTGACGAGGAAGGTGACGAAATTATATCCGAGTACCGGTTGCAGCAACTCCCAGGGGCGCGCGCCAAAATGCAGGACACGATCCCATGCATCGAAAGTTAGATCCCAGCTGAATGGATTGAGTGCCGGTATGGCGGCTTTGACTCCGACATACGCGGTAATAAAAAGCACCATGGCCAGAGTCATGGGGATGGCGTTTAACAATCGGCACCGGTTGCTGAAGTAAACTTTCAGTTCATTGTAGAGCGCTTTGGTGGGAGATTGTGGCCGGACATAAATTGCAAGAAAGAGAAATCGGTTGATCAGAACTGACAGAAAAACAATCGGAACTACCATAAGCAGCAGCATTTTAAAAATATCCAAAATATCTGCGGCAACGGCACTCTCATGTCCGGCGAGAGGTAAAATCACCAAATGGGCGGCTAGGAAAAATCCAATGGCGATGAACAGAAAAATGCCATGGGCCTTTAGGCTGATCCGGAGTTCTCTAAAGAACTTGTTCCGGACGATTTCTCTGAAGCCATGAGTTGGAGAAGGAAGCCGAGGCTTAAATACTGACGAATTGCTCATGAACTCACCGCAAGGCAATGCCTAGATCCATAATCCAGAATAGTTATGAATTACAAGAATTTAGGAAACCGCCGACCTGATACCCAATAACGAACCTATAAATCAGCATAAAGGAATGCTGTTTATAATCTGTAAATCGGGAACCTTTGTCCAAGAGACTGACAGGGCACTGACGGGTCGGCATGTAGACTATCAGTTAACTTGCATTATGCCATTAGGTTGTTGATTATAAGGATAAAATTCATTAGCGCTCTTTGGGTGCTTTGGAGAGGAAGACCGAAAAAATGCGTTACCAAGAAGTTTACAGCAGCTGGAAAGAGGCACCTGAGGCGTTCTGGGCGGAAGCGGCCAAGAGCATCGACTGGTACCGACTTTGGGACAGAGTTTTCGACCCTTATGCGGACCAGTACGGGCGCTGGTTTCCCGGGGCCCTTTGCAACACCTGCTATAACTGTCTGGATCGCCACGTGGCCAATGGCCGGGGGGACCAATTCGCCTTGATCTATGACAGTCCGATTACCGGCAAAAAAGAGTCTTTCACCTATCTGCAACTCCTTGATGAAGTCGCGACATTCGCCGCGGTCCTCCGGGAAGGCGGTATTGAAAAAGGGGACCGGGTCATCATTTATATGCCGGCGATTCCCCAGGCAGTAATCGCCATGCTCGCCTGCGCCCGTATCGGCGCGATTCATTCCGTTGTTTTCGGTGGCTTTGCCCCCAATGAACTGGCGACGCGTATCGATGATGCGACCCCGAAGATGATTATTACCGCCTCCTGTGGTATCGAGCCAGGACGCGTAATTGCTTATAAGCCCCTCCTCGATGCCGCCATTGAATTATCCAGCCACAAGCCCCAGTACTGTATCGTTTTTCAACGGCAGGAAGAAAAGGCGGAGCTGATCAGCGGCCGTGACTATGACTGGGACGACCTGGTCAACGAACAGCGGCAGTCCGGAGAAAAAGCGGATTGTGTGCCGGTCCTTGCCACGGACCCGCTCTATATTCTCTATACGTCGGGAACCACCGGGCAGCCGAAGGGTGTGGTGCGCGACAATGGCGGTCATATGGTCGCCCTGCACTGGAGTATGAAGAATATTTACGACGTCAATCCGGGAGAAGTATTCTGGGCAGCGTCCGATGTCGGCTGGGTGGTCGGACATTCCTACATCGTCTATGCGCCCCTGCTTGCGGGAAACACAACAATTATTTTCGAGGGCAAGCCGGTGGGTACGCCTGATGCCGGCGTCTTCTGGCGTGTTATCTCCGAGCATAAAGTTGCCGCCCTGTTCACGGCGCCGACAGCGTTCCGGGCGATTCGCAAGGAAGATCCCGCGGGAGAACTGATGGGTAACTATGATCTCTCCAACTTTCGCACGCTGTTTTTGGCGGGCGAGCGGGCCGATCCGGATACACTTAAGTGGGCGGAAGAAAAGTTGAAAGTTCCTGTTTACGATCACTGGTGGCAGACGGAAACAGGCTGGACAATCGCCGGAAACCCAGCAGGGATTGAACCGCTACCCGTCCAACATGGGTCTTCGACCGTTGCCATGCCCGGTTACGACATCCAGATTCTGGATGATTCCTGTGTTGAAGTTCCCCGCGGAGAAACCGGCGCCATATCGGTGAAATTGCCGCTGCCGCCATCTTGTCTGCCGACTCTCTGGAATGATGATGAGCGCTTTCGTGAAAGCTATCTCGAAGAATATCCTGGGTATTACAAAACCGCCGACGCCGGCTATATGGATGAAAACGGCTATGTTTTCATAATGTCCCGCACCGATGATATTATCAATGTCGCGGGACATAGGCTTTCGACCGGTGGCATGGAGGAAGTTGTCGCAGGGCATAGCGACATTGCCGAATGCGCGGTTATTGGTATCGCTGATCAGCTTAAAGGCCAGGTTCCAGCAGGATTCATCGTCCTCAATTCCGGTGTGAACCGGGAGCTCACGGAAATTGAAAGCGAAGTCGTTCAAATGGTGCGCGACTCCATTGGGCCGGTTGCCGCTTTCAAGATTGCCATTACCGTACCGCGATTGCCAAAAACCCGATCCGGTAAAATTCTAAGAGGAACCATGCGCAAAATCGCCGATGGCGAGTCCTATAAAATGCCGGCGACGATCGATGATCCCGAAATTCTGAATGAAATTAAAGATGCGATGAGCGCTCGCGGGCTTGCCAAGTAACGGGCACGCTGTAATATCCGGAAAACGGAGGAAGATGCCATGTCCGTCAAAGGCAAGGTTGTCATCATTACAGGAGCCGCCCAGGGTATCGGCCTCGCTTGTGCCGAGAGATTTGTGGCGGAAGGTGCAAGTGTCGTCCTGGCTGATGTCAATGAAGAACTTGGAGAACGCGTTTCTTCGGAGTTGGCAAACAATAGCGAACATGTCCGATTTATATCTTGCAACGTGGCGGAGCGATTAGACGTTCGTAATCTGCTAGCTCTGACTATGGATGCCTTTGGTGGCATAGATGTTCTCATTAACGCCGCTCGACTAGTCGATGATGTTCCTTTTCTTGAACTATCGGAGGAGGAACTTGAGAAAATAATGGATGTAAACTTCAAGGGAGTCTTTCTGGTATCCCAGGCCGTATCACAGCGTATGGTAAAGCAATTGGATGAGGGCAGGGCAGCAGGTACGATTATCAATCTATCCTCTCAGAACGCCCAATTCGGTTCCTCTGATCACGTGGCCTATGCTTCATCAAAAGGGGCCGTTGAACAGCTAACCCGGTCCATGGCCATATCCCTCGCCCCTTATGGCCTTCGTGTCAACGCCATTGGCGTCGGCGGTGTCAATATCTCTTCCATGGACTATTTCGCCCGCAACCAGTCGGAGAAAGAGTATTTTATCAAGAGCACTCCAATGGGGCGGTTGGCGGAGCCGGCCGAAATTGCGGCAACGGCCTTGTTTCTCGCAGACGACAGTGCCAGCTTTATTACCGGTGAGACCATCTTCGTCGATGGTGGTCGTCGCATCCTGAACGGGGTCATGGATAATGAAGCATAAGCGTGTTTTCGCGCCGGACGACACACTACCCCCTCAACAGGAACGTATGGTTGTTTATTCCGTAAAAAATCTGACTATCATTCAACGGTGAGATATGTCCGGCTTCATGGGCAAACACGGCTCTGGCCAGTCGAAGGAGATGGTGGCAATCATCAAGTCGAACAACTGATTGCTCGTTTATGTTTCCCTCTGACCATCGCGTCCATCCTCGAATATATTTTTCAACGGATTTTTCGCTGACTTTGCGGCCTCCGGCATAGTGGCGCGCCAAATCCGTGATTTTTAGTGCTCCCGAACGACCATTTTTGTAGCGGTATCTGATCAGATGCAACCATGCGGCCACGCCGCTTTCGGGGGTGGCATAAATTGTCGTTCTATTCCCCCAGCGATCGGCCCGAGTTAAGCCAACAAAGTCTTTGATCCGTTTTTGCCAACCGGAAAAATTCAAGGCACCGGGATTATTTGTTCGCACCGACTTACTGATTCCACGTGCATTTGGGTCATTAGAGTAATAGCCGCCTTTAATTCTGGAATAGAAACGGGTTTCGTATCTCGCATTCTCGGCAGCCGAAATCGAACTATAATCTCCGGACCGACGTAACGTCTGATTGATCATGGGGACCGCGTAAATTGAATGAACAGCAACCGGCAGATCCGCCGTTTTCGCAAATAACGGATCTGCTTCTGATCAATTAAATCTAATCGAAATTTGCGTGACGGGGATAAGGTTCAACCCAACGGTCCCTGTTCGGCCGATTGGTCGTACGTGGTTTCAGATTAGCAAGTTAAAGAAGCGAAACACTTCTCGAAGATTGAACTTCCTAGTCGGCTTTTTCATCCGATGTAGTCTGCGCGCCCCCGAGGTTGGCAAAAACAGCGTCCGCATCAAGTTCTTCTTCTTTGGTGTCCTCAGCCTGTTCCACAAGGCTAGAGAGATTTTCATCCGATACCGGAGCTCCGATGGACGCGCTATCCATAGTTGGTTCGACGGTTTCCGATGTCGGGAGTAAGGTCTCGGCTGTTCCTTTTCCTTTTTCTGCAGCTTTCATTTCACGCTCCACG
>JBPCWG010000087.1:0-7318 GCA_051009705.1 Methyloligellaceae bacterium
ATGCGGCTCGGAACAATCTTGCCCCGTTCGGAAATAAACCGCTGCAGGAGTTTGACGTCCTTGTAGTCAATCTTGGGAGACGAGTCACTGGAAAATGGGCACGTCTTGCGGCGTCGATAAAAGGGGCGCCGGCCCTGTCCTGAAGACATACTCATTGCGAGTCTCCTTTATCATCCTGTCCGCCGGTCGGGTTGGGTCTTGCTGGAGCATCTCCACGGTTACCCCGGTGTTCGCGCGGTCCGCCAAAATTACGCTGCCCGCGTGGACCTCCGCGACGGTCGTCTCGGTCTGACTTTCGCATCATAATCGAAGGTTCTGTTTCAAATTCATCAACACGGATGGTCATAAATCTTAAGACGTCCGTTGATAAATTCATCTGTCGCTCCATCTCAGCCACCGCTTCATGAGGAGCATCGATATTGAACAAATTATAATGGGCTTTCCGATTTTTCTTGATTTTATAGGACAGGGATTTCAAACCCCAATATTCCGATTTTTCAACCTTGCCGCCATTGTCCGCAATGAGGGTTTCATAGGTCGTGGTCAATGCCTTAACCTGCTGCGCCGAGATATCCTGCCGCGCAATGAACACATGTTCGTATAATGGCATGGGTGTGCCTTTCCTTATATTAGTTTCGGCGCAAAGCCCCTTTTGAGCACTGGAAAGGCTCAATAGGTTTCTCGAAAGAGCGAAGACAGGGGAACGGGACAATCCCAGAAATTTTTCGCAGAGATCAATGCCTTTTACGAAGAATTTCTTTTTCCTTTCAGCCTTCGGCCGATAACGGTTCGCATGCTTTATAGTCCAGAAATTCAATTACGCAACTACTATTTCACCCGAGAACCTTGTTTTGAGGCCGAATTCACAGTGAAAATACAAGCAAACCTTGACAGCGAACCTGAAATAAGTGTCAAAAGCGGTCTGACAAAACCGCCGACCGGATCATAATCTGTGTATTGATGCAGAGGGAGCCGTGTACGGAACAATTAAGTACTTGAGACGATCATGACATTTGCATTTACCTTCCCTGGCCAGGGCAGCCAAGCTGTTGGCATGGGAGCCGATCTGGCTGAAAACTTTGCCGCAGCCCGCGAGGTTTTTGATGAAGTCGACGAGGCGCTGGGTCAAAAACTCTCGGATATAATGTGGCAGGGTCCGGAAGAGACACTGAAACTGACCGAAAATGCCCAGCCCGCCTTGATGGCAGTTTCCCTGGCTGTGATGCGTGTACTTCAAAAGGATCACGGTTTTTCACTAAAGGACAGAGTTGCGTATGTTGCCGGACATTCGCTGGGTGAGTATTCTGCACTTGCTGCCGCCAATGCCCTGAGTTTAACCGATACGGCACGGTTGCTCAAAATCAGGGGTCAATCGATGCAGGCAGCTGTTCCTGTCGGCGAAGGGGCCATGGCCGCTCTCATGGGTTTGGAGCTGGATGAAGCAAAAAAACTGGCGGAAGAAGTTGCGGGTGATGACGTATGTCAGGCCGCAAATGACAATGGTTCCGGCCAGGTTGTTCTGAGTGGTACAAAATCGGCGATCGACCGCGCCGTCGAAATGGCGCCGGAATTCGGTGCCCGACGAGCTGTTCTCTTGCCGGTCAGTGCTCCCTTCCATTGCCAGTTGATGCAGCCTGCGGCGAAACGAATGGCGGAAGAATTGGGAAAGGTTACCGTTTCGGCACCGGATGTCCCTCTTGTCAGTAATGTTCTTGCCAGAGAAATTACGGACTCCGCAGAAATTGTCGAAAAGCTTGTGGAGCAGGTGACTGGAATGGTGCGATGGCGGGAATCCGTTTTGTATATGGCTTCGAATGGAGTGAATACTGTTTTTGAGATTGGTGCAGGCCGCGTGTTATCGGGTCTTGCACGTCGCATTGAACGGAGTTTGACAGCTCATTCCATTGGCAGCGCCAAGGATTTTGACGAGGCGGTATCGGTTCTGAGCTAAACCGGACGAGTTTGCGATAAAGAGCAAATTCCGGAACTGTTTAGAAAAGTGTTTCAAGTTAGAAGAGTATTTCAGGGACGAGATCAATTATGTTCGATTTAACGGGAAAAGGTGCCCTTATAACCGGGACGACCGGGGGAATTGGCGCTGAACTGGCGAGAACTTTGCACAAAGCCGGCGCGACGATTGCGATATCGGGAACCCGGGAAGAAAAGCTCCAGGAACTCGCCGCGGAACTTGGCGACCGCTGTCATGTCGTGGCTTGTAATCTGCGAGACCGTGAAGCGGTAGCAGCATTGCCCGAGAAGGCTGAAGCGGCCGTGGGTCAGTTGGATATCCTTGTAAATAATGCGGGCATCACAAAAGACAATTTGTTCATGCGTATGAGCGATGAGGAATGGGACGATGTCATTCAAGTGAACCTGACGTCGACGTTTGCAATCGTTCGCGGTGCGCTCCGGGGAATGATGCGCCGCAGATATGGCCGTGTGGTCAATATTTCCTCGATCAGCGGCATCATTGGTAATCCGGGACAGCCCAACTATGCCGCTTCGAAGGCCGGAATGATCGGATTGACGAAATCCCTGGCCAGGGAAGTGGCCACCCGCGGGATTACAGCTAATTGTATTGCACCGGGTTTTATCGAAACACCAATGACCGATGCTCTGACGGAAAAACAGGTCGAAGCCATCGCCATGGTCATTCCCGCCGGTAAATTCGGAAAACCTTCGGACATTGCGGCTGCAACTCTTTATCTCGCCAGCGACGAATCCGGATATATGACGGGACAAACCCTGCATATAAACGGTGGAATGGTGATGCTTTAGGGATCAATTGGAGAATTCGCAATAAATCGATTGAAATAAGAGTTGAACCGGTTTAGAGCTGCCTGAGTGAGCGCTGGCCAACGGATAAAATATGTGTTAGGAAGCGCCGATTTGAGGAAGTCGTTCAAAAATAGGAATTTCCCAAATAAATCGCCCGCTTAGCACGAATAGAGAATAGGCAAAAATGGGCTCGATCCGTCAGGGTCGATAATCAAATAAAGAATTTGAAAGGAAGGTGAGTTGGAGCGATGAGCGATATTTCAGAACGTGTAAAAAAAATCGTAGTCGAGCACCTCGGAGTCGAAGCAGATAAGGTCACTGAAAAAGCTAGTTTCATTGACGATCTGGGGGCGGATAGCTTGGATACGGTCGAACTCGTGATGGCATTTGAAGAAGAATTCAGCTGCGAAATTCCTGACGATGCTGCCGAGACAATTCTCACAGTCGGTGATGCGGTCAATTTTCTCAAAGAAAACACTGCATAAACCTCTACCGGTTTTTGTCGTAAAATCCTATAATTGTTGCCCAGGCTCATCGGTTTGTGTGCTTGAATAATTGCACGTGAGCGATGAAGATTGTAGGAGATTGGTCGAATTTTGGACTTGGTGAATTTGACTGATAGTCAATGAACAAACCAAAACGTACTTTGAATTGCAGAGAAAATTTGAGTTATAGAATTATGGAAATGCGTCGGGTTGTTATTACCGGGCTGGGAATGGTGTCTCCACTCGGGTGTGGTGTTGAAGAAACGTGGAACCGCCTCATCAATGGCGACAACGCGGCGGAAAAGATCAACAATTTCGAGGTTGAGGATCTCTCCTGCCAAATTGCTTGCCAGATCCCCCTGGGCGACGGGTCAAACGGGACCTTCAATGCCAATGACTGGATGGAGCCCAAGGAACAGAGAAAAGTCGACGACTTTATTATTTATTCCATGGCCGCCGCAGATCAGGCGATCAAGGACTCAGGGTGGGAAGCCGAAACAGAAGAGGATCGGTACCGTGCCGGAGTTCTCGTAGGATCCGGGATTGGTGGATTGCAGGGCATTGAAAAAACATCCCTCCTGCTGGCCGAAAAAGGTCCGCGCCGAGTTAGTCCTTTTTTTATTCCCGGACGCTTGATCAATTTATGCTCGGGACAGATATCCATTCGTCACGGCCTGAAAGGTCCCAATCATGCTGTCGTCACCGCTTGTTCCACGGGCGCACACGCGATCGGGGATGCTGCGCGTCTGGTGGCGCTGGGAGATGCGGATCTGATGTTGGCCGGTGGCAGTGAATCCCCGGTCTGCCGTCTGTCCGTTGCCGGATTTGCAGCCTGTAAAGCCCTTTCCACCCATTTCAACGAGGAACCCAAGCGCGCTTCCCGGCCCTATGATGAGGCCCGAGACGGATTTGTTATGGGTGAAGGGGCTGGTATCGTCGTCCTCGAAGAATATGAAAAGGCCAAGGCACGGGGCGCTAAAATTTACGCCGAGGTTATCGGTTATGGTCTGTCGGGTGACGCTTTTCACATTACCGCACCCGCTGAAGATGGCGATGGCGCTTATCGGTGTATGAGAGCGGCGATCAACCGGGCCGGTATTGAAGCGACGGAAATCGATTATATCAATGCCCATGGTACATCCACGCCTATGGGCGACGAGATCGAACTCGGAGCAATTGAAAGGATTTTCGACGGAAAAGTCCAAAATTGCACAATGTCCTCAACCAAATCAGCGGTGGGGCATCTGCTCGGAGCGGCCGGGTCTGTTGAGGCGATTTTTTCTACTTTGGCAATTCGGGACAATATCGCACCACCGACACTCAATCTCGACAATCCATCGGTCGAAACCGAAATAGATCTGGTGCCGCACGAAGCAAAAAGAATGGAAATCAATACAGTTTTGAGCAATTCCTTCGGTTTTGGAGGAACGAATGCCTCTCTGGTGCTCAGACGTGTGGACTAATCCCCAAATCCATGTAGTTTGATTTTGAACAACTCCTCCCTTTTGCCATAATTAGAGGTACATTTTTCTTCGAGTACAGAGTGAGATAGCTGCTGATGTCGAGAAGAGATGGATTTGATTGGGGCCAAAGAAAAAACGGCCAGCATACAGAACCGACATTCGGTTCTTCCCATCGTGGCTTTTCGGCACTCCCGAGAAGTCCGGCCGAAGCACTTGAACCAGCCAGGGCGACTCAAATGCCAAGAAGTGGACGACGTTCCCGAAAACCCCTGCACCCGGTCTTTGCCTTCCTGAGCGGTGGTTTGACCTTATTGCTCGTCGGTTTTATTGCCGTCGGAGGTGTGATCTATTTTGCAAAATTTCAGTATGATCGCGCTGGTCCACTGGATCATTCGACAATTCTGGTTATCCCCAAAGGGGAGAGCATCAATGACATTGCTGCAAGGCTCGAACGAGAAGGCGTAATTCGTGACCGCCGAATATTTGTCGGTGCCGTTCGCTATTTTCAGTTCAAGAGCCCGGATCGAATGAAATCCGGTCTCAAGGCCGGCGAGTATGAAATCAAAAAATCAGCAAGTATGCGGATCGTTCTGGATACCCTGACCCAGGGGCGTGCTATTCTGCACAAAGTGTCCCTGCCTGAAGGACTGACCAGCGGTCAGATGGTTCAGAGATTGCTGGCACACCCACAACTCACCGGTGAAATTTCCGAAATCCCCCCCGAAGGATCCCTGTTGCCGGATACTTACAAATTTACCCGGGGAATGTCGCGCGCCGATCTGATTGCACGCATGCAGTCCGAACAGAAGAAATTCATTGACAGGATCTGGAAAAATCGGGCTCCGGATTTGCCGATCAAATCTCCTGAAGAAGCTATTATCCTGGCATCCATCGTCGAAAAAGAAACTGGTCGTGCCGACGAACGAGGCCTTGTTGCTGGTGTGTTTACCAATCGTCTCAACCGTGGAATGCGCCTTCAGTCCGATCCTACAATCATCTATGGCATCGTCGGAACGAAGGGATCCCTGGGTCGTCCTATTTATCGAAGTGAAATCCAGAAGAAGACGCCTTATAACACTTATCAGATTGACGGACTGCCACCTACGGCCATTGCCAATCCCGGACGTGCGGCCCTGGAAGCTGTCCTGAATCCGGAGAAAACCAATTACATCTACTTTGTCGCCGATGGTACCGGCGGCCATGCCTTTGCAGAATCTCTGAACCAGCATCGTAAAAATGTTCAGAACTGGCGCAAGGTCGAAAAACAGATTCGAGCCGGACAAGCACCTCAAAAAACAGAGAAATCGACACGGGATCCGGAAAGTAAACAGGAAGGCGTACAGCCTGGCCAGGGTAATACGGACTCTGAGAGCAATTCCCAGTCTTCTACTATTATTCCCGGATTGAATATCGCCGGCGGTGTGTCCGGCAACGTACCTCTACAGGTTCCCAATGGTCAGCAAAATGGTCTGGTTGTTAACAATCAGAATCTGGTCACGGTTGAAATCCGATCCTCACAGTCTGGCGGAAACACGCAAAATACAGCGGATCGGCTGACAACAGCGGCAAACTCCACCACGACTCGGTCGGAAGATATTCCACTCCCCATTCGTCGCCCTAATTGACAAGCTGATTTTGCATCGTCTCAGCACGGGATTATCCCCAAAGCTTGTCCTGATACGTCTTGATTTGATTGGGGCAACGCCAGTGCCTGTGCTTGTTGATTGCCAAGAGTCGCTGTAAACTCCCGAAAATTAAAAATCCAAATTCGACTAGATATTTACTGAGGATTACGTGTGATAAGAAGCATGACCGGATTTGCCCGCAGCGAAGGAGCGTTTGGCGAATTTAGCTGGAATTGGGAAATTCGAACCGTAAACGGTAGAGGGCTGGATGTTCGTCTGCGAATGCCCCAGGGAAATGAGGCATTGGAACAACCCGGTCGCATGCTCATTTCAGGTCAGCTTTCACGCGGTAACGTAACAGCTAATCTGTTCGTCAGCCGAGAAGGAAACCCAGTCCAGATCCGCCTCAATGAGGAGGTCCTGAAAGAAGTGACGGATATCATTTCCCGGACCAAAAATCTCGTTGAGGCCACCCCCCCGAGCTTGGATGGAATATTGGGCATCAAAGGTGTACTGGAGGCTGTTGAACCGGAAGAAGATGCGGATGAGTTTGAAGAGCGCAAGGACAGAATTCTTGAATCTCTTGATATTGCGATCAAGAACCTCATTACCGCCCGCCAGGACGAAGGCAAAAAACTGGCCCAGGTGATCGAGGCGCAGATTTCCGGAATAAAAAAGATCGTGTCGGAGATTGAAGCCTTGCCGGAACGGTCCCCTGAAGCGATCCGGGAAAAGCTTGTTGAGCAAATCAGTCGACTTCTGGAATCCAGCGAAAATCTGGATGAGCAGAGATTGCATCAGGAAGCCATGATACTCGCCACCAAAAGCGATATCGCTGAAGAACTGGATCGGTTGAACGCTCATATCGAATCCGGTTATCAGCTTTTGCAGGATAAGGCGCCAGTGGGTCGTAAACTGGAGTTTTTGGTGCAGGAACTTAATCGTGAGGCAAATACGATTTGTTCAA
>JBPCWG010000088.1:0-12401 GCA_051009705.1 Methyloligellaceae bacterium
ACCACCGGCCCGCCTATCGTTATGCCCTCGAGGTCTCGGTCTATGTCTCCGCCGACCATCAGCGCCGGGGGATCGGGAATGTATTGCTGGAGAAATCAATTTCAACGGCCAGGGAAAAAGGCTTCAGGCATCTCGTTGCAGTCATCGGAGATTCCGCCAATCTGGGATCGATCGGATTGCACAAATCATTCGGCTTTGAACATGCGGGAACACTAAAAGATATCGGTTTCAAGCACGACAAATGGCTCGATGTCGTCTACATGCAGAAGAAATTGTGATCGCCGCCTGAGCCATGGAACCGTTAGTGCGCAGTCTTCCCGTCGGTTTAATGCAACCACCGAATTCTAATATTCAACCAGCTTGATCTTCCTGTCGATGACGCGCAGGACCTTGCCGAGATCGTGACCCCGTTTCAGGATCAGGCCTGTCGGCGTGATGACACTGTACATGCCCTGTTTACGGGCAAGTTTCGGATTCTTTTCAATGCGATAGATTGGCGTTTCGCTGGCACGACGGAATATGGAAAATACGGCCCGATCTCTAAGCATATCAATTGCATAGTCACGCCAGTCTCCCAGGGAGACATTGCGGCCATAGATATTTAATATTTGGAATAATTCGTCGCGATTAAATGTAATGGGCAGGAGTTTCTTATTTTTCGACCCCTTGTATTCATGTTTGCCTGACAAGCCGGGATAGG
This sequence comes from Methyloligellaceae bacterium, assembly GCA_051009705.1. Lineage (GTDB taxonomy): Bacteria > Pseudomonadota > Alphaproteobacteria > Rhizobiales > CAYWUX01 > JANQOC01. The sequence goes on from JBPCWG010000088.1 coordinate 701, forward strand.
AACCTGCAGGAACAAAGGGTATGGGTTCGATTTCGCTCATAGCGCCTCCCTGATTTGTTTGCACGTTCCATCTTTGCGAGCTTGACCGGAGATTGCAAGCCGTGTGTCGCAAAAATTTCGCAATATTAATCATTTACAGGGCGGAACCGGTAATTCTCCGGGGACAAATTTCACTGTGGACGTTTTCTCGGATGGCTTGTCGAACAATTTCGTTTGGAAAGGAATGGATGAGCTGCTCGAGCTTTGAATGCTTTTTCCAGTGTCAATTAACGCATAATAATCAACGGCTTATGGTGGGATTTCTAACAATTCACATTTGTAATATATTGCAACAAAAGTCACAGAATCGCCAAGAATCAGCCTAGCACGTGCCTAATTGGGCTGTCAGTTTAACCCTATTGCCTCTTTGGCCCGGTCCTCTCTAGGCTTCGGACTTCTCAGCCCCCCAGCCCCCCGAGGTCTTCTCTTCGGATCGGGCCGCCCTTTTTGGCCCCCGCTCGATTGAAAATTTCCGACATTACGATAATTACAGTCACCGGTTTTTGTTGCCGGCCCTCTTGATTTTGAGGGCCGTTGGCTCATATTGCTCCGTCGAAACAAGAACAGTTCAGATATTGGGACACATAGGGAATTAGGTAACGTGAACGACGAAACTCAGACTGAAGAAGTTGGTGAAACCCGTTTCGAGTTCCAGGCGGAAGTCAGCAGACTTCTCGAACTCATGGTTCATTCTGTTTATACGGAGAAGGAAATCTTTCTGCGTGAACTGATTTCCAACGCTTCCGATGCTTGTGACAAATTGCGATACGCCGCCATCACAGAACCGGATCTCCTCGGTGAGGACAGCGAACTGCAGATAAAAATCACCGCCGACGCGGATTCGAAGGTCCTCACCATTTCTGACAATGGGATCGGCATGGACCGCCAGGAACTGATCGAAAACCTGGGAACGATAGCGCGTTCGGGCACCAAGGCTTTTGTCGAACAACTGAAACAGGATGAGGACAGCAACGCGCTGATCGGGCAGTTCGGGGTCGGGTTCTATTCGGCGTTCATGGTGGCTGACACCATCGAAGTCACGAGTTCCAAGGCCGGGCAGTCGGAGCGATTTGTATGGCAGTCCGACGGATCCGGAAATTTTTCGGTAACGCCTTCAGACTCCGATGCGCCTACCCGCGGAACGGAAATCCGCCTCAAGCTGAAGGAAGAGGCTCAGTCCTTCCTCGAAGCGGTCGAGATTGAGCGTATCGTGCACCAGTATTCCGATCACATCCCGTTCCCGGTCATGCTGATTTCCACAACGGCTGGTGAAGATGGCGAGATTGCGGAACCGAAAAAGCTCAATTCGGCCAGTGCCCTCTGGACGCGACCGAAAAGTGAAATTACCGAAGGAGATTACACCCAGTTCTATCGGCATGTTTCCGTCGCTTTTGACGATCCGGCGGTGACGATCCACTATCGGGCCGAAGGCCGTCATGAATATACCGTACTGCTGTTTGTCCCGACGATGCGGCCGTTTGATCTTTTCGATCCCCAGAGATCGGGAAAAGTCAGGCTCTATGTCAAGCGCGTCTATATTACCGATGACGCGGAGCTGATGCCGGCCTATCTCAGATTCGTGCGCGGTGTCATCGACTCTGAAGACATGCCCCTGAACATTTCGCGGGAAATGCTGCAAAACAATCCAATCGTGCAGTCCATTCGCAAGGCGGTTACCGGCCGTGTGCTGAGCGAACTCACGAAGTTTGCTGAAAAGAACAACGAGGCTTACAAAGAATTCTGGGACGTTTTCGGGGCAGTTCTCAAGGAAGGACTCTATGAAGATTCAGAACGCCGGGACGCTCTTTACGAACTCGCCCGCTTCAAAAGCACCAGCGGTGACGGACTGCGATCTCTCAAATCCTATGTCGAGGACATGCGCGAGAATCAAACCGCGATTTACTATCTGACAGGGGACTCTCCGGCGCAACTGGCCGTCAGTCCGCAACTTGAGGGTTTTAAGCAACGCGACGTCGAAGTTTTGCTGCTGTCCGATGCGGTCGACAATTTCTGGGTGACAACGGCGCTTGGCTATGAAGGCAAGCCCCTCAAATCAATTACCCAGGGTGATACGGACATCTCCTCAATTCCTTTGAAAGAGGGGGCAAGTGAGCAGGAAGAAAGTCCGGACAAGGCCGCGCTTGCGGCTGCTCTCATCGGTCGTCTGAAATCGGAATTCGGTGAGGCGGTGAGTGATGTGAAAATGTCGACGCGTCTGGTCGACAGCCCCGCCTGCCTGGTGGCCCCGGAAGGCGGACCGGACCGGGGACTGGATAAACTGCTGACGATGCAGGATCGGGGATCAAACCAGGCACCGATTATCGAGATCAATCCCAACCATCGTTTTGTTGAAGCGCTGACATCATGGTCCAACGAAAACAACGATGAAAAATTCAAGGATCTTGCCTGGCTGCTTCTTGACGAGGCACGGATACTGGAAGGCGCCCTTCCCGAGGATCCGGCGCAGTTCTCCGAACGCCTGAACAGGTTAATTCTAACGGGTCTCTAAGTGTTCCAAATCCTGAGTCCCCCATAGATCTCAGGCATGCAAAACAAAAGCGCCCGAACGTGTCGGGCGCTTTCACAATTGGTTCAGTAATGGAATTTTCTGACCATATTTGCCGATCGGCTACAACCAGGATTTGAGCTCGGCGGCTCCAATGATCTGTCCGGATTTACCCTGCTGAAGAAAAACGGTGCATCCATCTGCGCCCTTCCCCATGAAATCCTTTTTGTTGAACACCAGTTTCTGATTTGAACCGTTCCATTCACCGATCGGTTTGAGTGATTTCACCACATTCGAATAGGTGATATTGCGACCGTGATTTTCACCGCGTTTGATCTTAACGGGTACGCTGTTGGTGATTGTCGCCATCCATAACGTCCCCTTGTGACGCTTTAATCCGCGTGGTGCCTCTCCCAGATCAACAATAATCTTGTCGTCTTTGACACTGATTTTTATCGCAACAAATGAATTGGAAAGTTGCTTCGTTACTTTTCTGATGGCGGCATTCACTGCGCCTTTACGGCTGCCGACCGCATGGGTTCTGCCATTGATAACGACTTGCGGTGTGTAGACCTGACGGTCGCCGCGGGCCTGAGCATAGGATCTCTGCCGCTTGGAATATTGCGGTTTGGCCAGTGTGTCCTTCCAGCCAAGATAATCCCAGTAGTCAACCGGGAGGGTCAGGGCGATAACATCGTCACGCTTGGCAAGTTTGCCAAGAAGCTTGTCCGCCGGCGGGCAGGAAGAGCAGCCCTGGCTGGTGAACAGTTCAATCACGGCCTTGGGTTTCGCAGATTCCTGGGCTTCAGCCAGAAGCGAACTCGACAGGAGTCCAATTCCGAGAGACCATACAAACAATAACGCGAATGATCCGGGATAAGATATTTGCCGCATGTGATGACCTGACGTTTTTGATTTCGGTAGATTGGATGTGGTACAGAATTTGAGCATTTGCCTGTGCATGTCCTATCTCTGCCAAATGTTTGTGCAGAGTGCAATCAAAACCAAGTCACGAGTCAGTGAGCCCTGCAGTAACCAGCAATTTTCGGTGCACATACTCGAAGAAACCTTCTTTGTACATGCACCGTATTCTTGTGTAAGGCCTGATACGAAGCCTCTGAATCAGGCGGCTTGTGCCAGGTTTCTCAGCACATAGTGGAGGATTCCTCCGTGATAGAAATAGTCCAGCTCATCCAGCGTATCGATACGTGAGAGGAGGGGAACCGTTTTCTGAGATCCGTCAGTATAGGTGATCTGGGCATCAAGCATCTGCCGGGGTTCCAGGTCCTTCTCGAGACCGAGAATGGTCACGGTTTCCTGACCGGTAATTCCAAGCGACTGCCAGGATGTTCCTTCCTCGAACACCAGCGGCATAACACCCATGCCAACGAGATTTGACCGGTGGATACGTTCAAAGGATTCGGCGACGACGGCGCGGACACCCAGAAGGCGTGTTCCTTTCGCTGCCCAATCCCGGGATGATCCGGTTCCATACTCCTTGCCGGCGAAAACGACGAGGGGGACATTTTCTTCCTTGTAGCGCATCGCCGCATCGTAAATCGGCATCTGTTCGCCCGAGGGAAAATGGGTTGTATATCCTCCTTCGATATCTTCCAGCATCTGGTTCTTGATCCGAATGTTGGCAAAGGTTCCCCGCATCATGACTAGATGGTTGCCCCGGCGGGCACCGTAGGAATTGTATTCCAGTGGCGAGATCTGATGACCGCTGAGATAGCTTCCGGCAGGGCTGTCGGCTTTGATCGGGCCGGCGGGAGAAATATGGTCGGTGGTGATCGAGTCGAGGAACAAGCCAAGAATCTTCGCGTCGATGATATCGGTGACCGGCTCCGGCTCCATCTTCATGTCCTCGAAATAAGGCGGGTTCTGAACATAAGTCGATCCCATACCCCATTCATAGGTCAGTCCGCCTTCGACCTTGATGTCCTGCCATTGCTGGTCGCCGGTTGTCACCTGACCATAGCGCGACTGGAACATTTCCCGGGAAATGGAGGTCCGGATCAGGTAGGATACTTCCTTCGAGGTCGGCCAGATATCGGACAGGTAAACAGGGTTTCCGTCCTGGTCATTCCCCAGTGAATCCTTGGTAATATCCACCTTCATCGACCCGGCGATAGCATAGGCCACAACCAGTGGCGGTGAAGCGAGATAGTTGGCGCGGGCATCGGGGCTGACCCGGCCTTCAAAGTTCCGGTTCCCTGAAAGCACGGCACAGACGACGAGATCATCGTCGTGAATGGCGTTGGAAATCGGTTCGGCCAGGGGGCCTGAGTTTCCAATGCAGGTCGTGCAGCCATATCCGACGAGGTCGAAGCCGAGGGCATCGAGATCGTCCTGCAGTCCGGCCTTCTCGAGATAGTCGGTCACGACCTGGCTGCCGGGCGCCAGCGATGTCTTCACCCAGGGTTTCGACATCAGTCCCTTGGCCCGGGCATTGCGTGCCAGCAGTCCGGCGGCAATCAGGACGGCGGGGTTCGACGTGTTGGTGCACGAGGTGATGGCGGCAATGACGACGTCGCCATGACCGAGATCGTGACTGGCATCGGCAACGCCGACACGCTTTTCTTTTTCGTTTTCCTTGCCGAATTCTGATCCGAGGACTTCGTCGAAAGCCGGTGCGGCTTCGGCCAGGCTGACCCGGTCCTGGGGACGTTTTGGTCCTGCGAGAGACGGCACGACCGATCCGAGGTCAAGGCCCAGCGTATCGGTAAATTGGGGATCCGGCGTATCATCCGTGCGATACATGCCCTGGGCTTTGGCGTAAGCTTCGACAAGGGCAATGCGGTCTTCTTCCCGTCCTGTTGCATTCAGATATCCCAGTGTATCTGAATCGATGGGGAAGAACCCGCACGTGGCCCCGTATTCCGGTGCCATGTTGGCGATTGTCGCCTGGTCTTCGAGTGACAGGCTCGACAGGCCGGGACCGTAGAATTCGACGAATTTGCCGACGACGCCCTTGGCACGCAGCATTTCAACAACTGTCAGAACCAGGTCGGTGGCCGTCGTTCCCTCGGGCAGGGAACCGTCCAGCCGGAAACCGACGACATCGGGAATAAGCATGGAAATGGGTTGCCCGAGCATGGACGCCTCGGCTTCGATACCGCCGACCCCCCATCCGAGAACCGAAAGACCGTTGACCATGGTCGTATGACTGTCCGTTCCTACGAGCGTATCGGGGAAAGCATAAGTAACTTCATTGCCGTTTTCGTTGACATCACGGGTCCACACGGTCTGCGACAGATATTCAAGATTGACCTGGTGACAAATGCCGGTGCCCGGGGGAACAACCCGGAAATTGTCAAATGCTTCCTGGCCCCATTTCAGGAATTTGTACCGTTCGCCATTGCGCTGATATTCACGCTCGACATTCTTCTTGAACGCTTCATGGGTGCCGAAGTAATCGACCATTACAGAGTGGTCCACAACCAGGTCAACGGGAACCAGGGGATTGATCTGAGCGGGATTGCCGCCCATGTGGGACATCGCATCACGCATTGCCGCCAGGTCCACAACTGCCGGAACGCCGGTGAAATCCTGCAGCAGTACCCGTGCCGGGCGGTAGGCGATTTCGTGATCGGACCGGCGATTTGCCAGCCAGTCGGCGATGGCTTGAATATCTTCTTTTTTGACCGATTGCCCATCTTCGAAGCGAAGCAGGTTTTCAAGCAGAATTTTCAATGAAAAAGGAAGCGCGGAAATGCCGCTGAGGCCGTTCGCTTCGGCTTTCTTGAGATCGAAATAGGTATAGGACTTACCGTTAACGTCCAGTGTTGATCGACATTTAAAACTGTCGACAGAAATCGGGGTCGAATTTGTCATGGGATCTTCTCCTCACAAGACTGATCGCCGCGCTGCCGGTGTGCCGACAGGGGGGAGACGGGCTCAATTCAGGTTGCGGCTGGGTCATACCCAATCCGTAAATCCGATCCGGATCCGGAATTTACCACTAACCTTAGAGCGCCCCGTTTTTGCGCTGGCCATGGTTTATAGTAGGCAATAGGTTTATAAATCGGGATTGCGAACTATACAATATGTCCCTACCTCATCTGCACCATGATTTTCGGGGGTTGGACGGATTTTTAGTCGAGCAATTGCGGATAGGCGCTACGGGTGACATGAATTACTCTATGAAACACCCACTTGCGCGAATCAAGATGGAACAAAATACTGGTCGAAGAAGCTGAAAATCCCGCCCTGGAGCTCGCCGTCGAATCCCTGGATTGTATTCGCGGCGACCGGATGCTGTTCCGGGACCTCTCGTTTTCGCTGACAGGTGGTCGAAGCCTGCTGCTGCAGGGGGCTAATGGATCTGGAAAAACCAGCCTTTTGCGCATATTGGCAGGTTATTTGCCGGCTGAAAGCGGTCGCGTGAAGCTGAAAATCGGTGGCATCGACCACGAACGGGAGATGGCAACCCACTATGTCGGACACAAGGACGGCATCAAGGCGCAATTCACCGTCAGAGAAAATTTGCTGTTCTGGGGACAGTTTTTCGGTTCCGGAATCGGCTCGGGTTCCAATAATGACGAAACTCCGCAATTGGATGATTTTCTTATGCGGTTTAATTTGTGGGATCTCAGGGAAATCCCGTCAAATCTCCTTTCGGCCGGGCAGAAACGCCGCCTTTGTCTGGCGCGATTGCTGATTGCTCGGCGGGACCTCTGGCTCCTCGACGAGCCGTCCCATGCCCTGGACCGGGATTCGCAGGCTCTGCTTGCCGATGTTATGAAATCCCATCTGGACAGTGGCGGCATGGTGATCGCCACCACCCACATTCCCCTCGGTCTTGATTTCGACAACAACCTGGTTTTGGGCGAGGAATATTTGCCGACATGAGCGCATTTTTGACACTGGTCCGGCGCGATTTAAGCCTCGCCTGGCGCAACAACGGCGCCCTTGTGACATCACTGGGTTTTTATCTCATTGTCATTGCCATTCTGCCCCTGGGTCTCGGTCCCGATCTGAATCTGCTTGCCCGTCTGGCTCCCGGCCTTCTCTGGGTGGCGTTGCTGCTTTCAGCATTGCTGACACTGGATCGGATTTTTCACAATGATTTCGAAGACGGATCGCTGGAACTCATTGTGCTCGGCCCCCTGCCGCTGGAGCTCGTCTGTTTCGCCAAATGCCTGTCCCACTGGATATCGAGCAGTTTGCCGCTGGCGCTTCTGGCCCCCGGACTGGGCCTGCTGCTCAACCTCGATGCCGATGCCTACTGGGTCCTTACATTAACCACTTTTGTCGGCACACCGGCGATCAGTTTTATCGGTGCCATTGGCGCGGCTTTGACCATCGGCCTCCGCCAGGGCGGGCCGCTACTGGCCCTGATCGTACTGCCCCTCTATGTGCCGGTGCTCGTGTTCGGTGTTTCGGCCATCAATGCGGTCATTGTCGGTCCGAATTCGTTTTGGGCCTCATTTTCAATACTTTGCGCCATAACCCTGGCCTCGATGGTGCTGGCGCCCCTGGCCGCCGCCGCGGGCCTGCGTCTCAATGTTCAATAGGGATACCGATGTTCAATAGGGATACCGATCGGGTTAAGGATAAACGGCATGTCGGAAAATTGATGAGAGACCGTCGTTACATTAAGTAAGATAAAGCAGGTGGATTTGCAGCTTGCGAGATTGACTGTATGTTTCAGGGCTACGCCCCAATGTTGCCATTTCGTCGCGCCAAAACAGGATTGATATCGCGTGCGCCCAGATATATGTAGACAAAGATGACACACGTAGATTCTTCCACTTCTGTTCTCGGTCGCATTGGCAACGGTTTGAACCGACTGGCCAATCCGAACCGGTTTCTGAATTTTGCGGACCGGATATTGCCGTGGTTGACCGGCGCTGTGCTGATTCTGTTTGCTGTTGGATTTTATATGATCCTTTTCAGTGTCCCTCCGGACTACCAGCAGGGTCATACGGTCAAAATAATGTATCTGCACGTGCCATCGGCGTGGCTGGCGATGCTTGGCTATACGATTATCGGCATTGCCAGCATCGGATCCCTTATCTGGCGCCATCCCCTTGCGGACGTTGCCGCAAAGTCGGCGCTGCCGATCGGTGCGGCGTTCACCCTGATCACCCTGCTGACCGGATCCCTGTGGGGAAAACCCATGTGGGGGACATACTGGGTCTGGGATGCGCGCCTGACTTCGGTGTTGATCCTGTTCTTTCTTTATCTGGGACTCATGGCGCTGTGGAAGGCCATTGAAGATCCGTCGAAAGCGGGAAAGGCAGCGGCAATACTGGCGATTGCCGGACTGATCAACGTTCCGATCATCAAGTTTTCCGTTGACTGGTGGAGCACGCTGCACCAGCCCGCCAGTGTGCTGAAGCTTGACGGACCCTCCATCCATCCGTCCATGCTGATACCTCTGTTCATTATGGCCGTCGCCTTTACCGGAATGTTCGTCATTCTGCATATGCATGCCATGAAGAACGAAATATTCCAGCGTCGGGTACAGACCGCGCGCCTGCGCCAGGTCCGGGGAGCCCCCGGCAGGCGTTCCATGCAGGAAGGGCAGGCCAGTTGATGTTTGATCTCGGGCCCCATGCCGGTTTCATAATTGCGTCCTATGTTTGCGCCATAGCCATTCTGATGATCCTGATCGGCTGGATTTACCTGTCCCGGCGCAAGCTGAATCAACAGATGGCTGTCTATGAAGAGCAGGGTCTGTTGCGTAAATCGTCCTCTTCGGGATTTGAAGATTAAGTCCTCTCGCATAATGTCAGACCAGCCAACGGGATAATGAAATTGACTGAGAGCCTTCAACAGACAAGCAAAGACACGATTTCGGGGGGAAGATCGAGCTGGTTCTGGTTTGTGCCCCTGGCGATATTTTTGTCTGTTTCCGGCGCGTTTTATTATGCGCTCCATTCCAGCGATCCATCGACACTCCCCTCCGTCCTGATCGGTAAATCCATCCCCGAGTTCGAGCTTCCGGCGGTTCAGAATCTTAAACTCGACGGGCAGACTATTCCGGGTTTCGGTTCCAGGGAGCTTGGGCAGAACGAAGCGACCATCGTCAATGTCTGGGCCTCATGGTGCGGGCCCTGTACCACGGAACACCCTTTTCTGATGGCCCTGAAAGATAAATCCGGTGTGCCGATTTACGGGATCAACCACAAGGATCAGCCTGCCAATGCAAGGCGGTTTCTCCGCCGGCTGGGTAATCCTTACGCCGCCGTCGGTGCCGACACCAAGGGGCGGGTTTCCATCGACTGGGGTGTTTACGGCGTACCGGAAACATTTATCGTCAACGGTCAGGGTAAAATCATTCTCAAACATGTCGGGCCAGTCAATCAGGCGATCGTCGATAACAAGTTGCTTCCGGCACTGAATGCCGCGCGCAAACCCTGAATTCCAGCCGAAATTAGTGAATATTAGGGATTTGGTAACCATTTGTGGAAGAGGTTTGATCCAACAGGATTCGGACTTTCACCATGGCGCCAGTCAACCCTTTGAAACCAATGATCCCAAGTCGGGGAACACCGGTTGCACGGCCGCCGGTAGATCAGGGGCAGGAGAGCCGCAAAGGGGCCGAACCGGCTCGTGATACAGGCTTCGAACGTCTTGACTTTCGCACCGTCGCCAAATCCGCGACCAAACCGCCCGCTACAGAAAATTCGTCCGGAAATTCGCAAGCGGCTGCCGCCGAGAACAGCGAGCCCCAGGGATTTACATTGCAAACCCTGTCAGCGATCGCCGGAATGTTCACCGAAGCCCTGCAGCCCCAGGAGACGATCCGTCCCGGTGCACCTGTGAACCGGGATCAATCTCCTGGTAGTGCCGAAGTCGATGCGACGAATTCCAATACAATGACTGAGCAGTCAGACGGTCCTTCCCGACCCCTGCGGCCTTGAAGCTCGATTGATTTCAAGGCCTAGTCCGGTGAACGTCCGATGATCCTGTCATTTTTCAGTCAGGTCTCGATGACGATCAGGAATTCGAACGACCGGGACCTTCGATAATACGTTCCAGGAAATCGATGAACTTCTGGTGTTGCTCGTCGGGCAGATTGGCCAGCAGGCGATTATTGGCCCGTTCCGCCGCAGGTGCCGCGAGGCGCAGGGCCTGTGAGCCCAGCTCTGTCATTTGGATCGTGTAGACCCGGGCATCGTTCTTGTTCCTGTGGCGTTCGATCAGGCCTTTTTTCAACATCCGGCGCACAATGTCCGCCAGTGTTGAGCGATCGATACCGGTCTTTTGGACAAGACCTGTCTGAGAGATACCCTCATTTTGCGCGGTCGTCAGGAGAACCGCATATTGCCGGGGTGTCAGATCCTGAACTTTCATTTCATCAGCGAACGTATCGCTCGCGCACTGGCTGGCACGGTGCAGCAGATGAATGATCGAGGTATTCACGGACTCAGTCTTCTCTGAATCCGTACTTGCTCCCGCGGTGTCTGTATTGGCGACTCGGGGGTCCAGAAAAATTTGAGGTTGCTCCGACATTACGTCGACCTTTCCTTCTTCAAATTCGCTTACTGACACTTAATCTAGTGTAATTACAATCGATTGCGATCCGTGCATCCAGTCACGATTGGTTGATGAAAGAGTGATCGAATTGCGTCAGAAATACCCATTGAAACCGATCGATTTCGGCATAACGGAGCGAAGAATTAGGAAGAATTAAACTGTCGAGTCCGATTCGGACTGGGCCGGTTCTTCAATCTGGTGGCGTTGTAGTATCGGAAACTGGGCGGCGGCGAAAATAAAGGTCAGGGGCATAATTCCAAAAACCTTGAAACTCACCCAGAAATCCGTTGAAAAATTGCGCCAGACAATTTCGTTGAGCAGCGCGAGCAAGATAAAAAAACCGCCCCAGCGGATCGTCAGCTTGTGCCAGCCTTCATTGTCGAGCTGGAAGGCTTCGGCAAAAACCATTTTCAGCCATAACCGGTTCATTGACAAGCCGCCAAGAAGTATGGCGGCAAACAGCAGATTAACAATAGTGGGCTTTAGCTTGATAAACGTATCATTGGCGAGAAACAGCGTAAGTCCGCCGAATATCATGACAAATACTGCGGTGATCAGCGGCATTGCCGCTACCTTTTTGAACAGCAGCCAGGTTCCCGCCAGGGCGATGATGGTGGCCGCCATGAAGAAGCCGGTCGCAGTGAAAATGTCCTGGGTATAGGCATT
>JBPCWG010000089.1:0-10920 GCA_051009705.1 Methyloligellaceae bacterium
TATCGCCATCAGCCATCAGCGGTGTTTGCGTTTGGTTGCCGATCGTCTCCACCCGGTCAACCATCTGGCTGTAAGTTGCCAGGCCCGCATCGGGCAAGCCAAGGCTCGAAGCGACGACACCGTATCCTGTCATGTAGATGGCGTCGAAACCCATTTGATCCGCAATCTTCGCGGAAATGAGATCGTAAACACCGGGGGCGTAAACGAAGCCGCCATTTCTGATTTTTTCTGCAAGGTTCGAATGTAGGATATTTGTCATAAGTTTTTCTTTTTGTGTTCCAAAGACGTTTATGTGCTCCAAAAACAGTTATGTGCTCCAAAGACTGCCGTAATTATCAAGGGAATCGGTGAACCCCAGCTTTCGCAGCGCCGCCCAGAGGGTCGCCTGATTTGAAGTGACCACAGGTTTGCCCAGTTTCTGCTCGAGCGGTGCGATGAGGGTGCTCGCGGGCAAATCCGTACAGCTGATAAACAGAGCCTCCGCCTCGCGACGATCCGTTGACAGCGCATGATCGGAGACCGCCGCCGACGGGATCTGGCTCAACAGGGCGAACTCGGAAATTTCCTCACCAATATTCAGTCCGTCAATTGCAAGAACTTCCAGTCCCTGCTGTTCCAGATAGTGCTTTTCATGGGCATTGATCGGCTGCGTGTAAGGCGTGGCAATCGCCAGCTTGCTGACACGAAGCGCGGAAAACGCCTGCAGAAGCGCTTCGGCGGTATGCAGGCTTGGAAGACCGTGACGGTTGAGCTCCGCCGAAAGCCGCTCTTTGTCCATCGCCATGGACCCGGCGGTACACGCATAAATACAGATATCAGCGCCTGCGGCTTTCAGATCCCGGCAGGCTTTATCGAGATCCCGGCACATGATTTCTTCAAAGTCCGATCCATTGTCCGGCAAATGCAGGTCCATGCGCACCGTCACGACGGAAATATCCGCCGGAACGCGTTCCCAGAATTCTGCCTCGTTGGTGGAATTTGACGGTGGAACAATAAGACCGAGTCGGGCACGGCGACCATAAACACGGTCATAGTCAATCTGTGACTTTTCCATCTCTACCAAATTCCCGAATTGTCTTAACGCACAGGAAAGCCCGTCAACGGTAAACGCATCATGGTAAGCGCGACCTAATGTCTTTCGAACAGCCAGCCTTTGCCGTCGAACGTATCGTTGATGCCCCGGGAGCGGAAGGTATGCCATATGGTCGCGACATTAATCGGAATAACCGGTTTCTGGAGCATATTCTCGAGAGTGGGGAAGAGCCGCACGGTACTCAGATTCGTCCCGACCTGAACAATGGCATCCACATCGGCCCCGTCCAGTTCATTCAAGACAACATCGAGGACCTGGCTTTGCGGGGTGTGTGAAATCGATGTTGCTGTGTCGCACTTGAGACCGATAACCTTTTTGACATCATAACCGGATTCACCAAAGAACCGGACAACCTGCTCATCACCGACAGGCTGGTAAGGTGTGAGGGCGGCGATTGATTTGACGTCGAATTTTTTCAACGCCGCATCGATGGCATTTGCCCCGGAAGTCAGTCCAATGTCCGGCCCGATGACTTCCCGTAGCCGACCTGTGAATTCCTCATTGCCTTCGAGCCCGCCCCAGAATGTCTCCGCTGACATGCCCATCATGATGTAATCGACTTCTGCAGTCATGATGTCACGCATGGCCAGGGGGATAGTGTCACGGATGGCTTCGATGAATGCGAGAAACATGTTGTCGCTCGAAAGGTCGGGTTGCTCGACCCAGAATCTGGCGAAATGCCAGGTCACGCCTTCGGGCATGAACTGCTGACAATCGAACTCGACGGCCGTATTGGTCGAAGGGATAATAACACCGATACGGCCTCTCGGACCAATCCAGGGTTCCTGGGGTTTCAATTGCATTTGCGGTTCCGTCATATCTGGACCTCGTGAATTTGATAGGGCTTGTGTCCGCGCTTAGCGGTTGTTCTCATGAATATCACAAAGACATGCGTAAATTAGCACGAAATTCGAATTTGAGATACCATCATTATCGGACGCGAACAAACGGACCGGAGGAGTCATAAAGTGTCGACATCCGAACTTGTATTATTAACAGGCGCGGCCGGTAAAACGGGTCGGCAGGTGCTGAAAGCCCTGGTGGCAAGACAGTTCCCAGTGCGGACGCTGGTGCGCCGGCAGGAACAGGAAAAGGCGATGCGATCCCTCGGGGCCGCGGATGTGGCAATCGGAGATCTTTACGATTCCCGGAGTCTGGAAGCCGCCCTGACGGATTGCACCAAAATCGTTCATATCTGTCCGCCCATGGACCCCGGGGAAACGGAAATCGCCGAAACGCTCATCGAACTTTCGCAAAAATCGGACATCCGGCACTTTGTACTCTATTCGGTCCTGCATCCCCTGCTCCGCGATGTTCCCCATCATCACAGAAAACTTGAAGCCGAACGTGCCCTGGTCAACTCCGGACTCACCTATACGATATTGCAGCCTGCGCGATATATGCAGCATCTCCTGCCACTCTGGGACAGCCTGCAGGAAACCGGCGTGCATTCCATGCCGTTCAGCACAGATGTGCAATTTTGCGTTGTTGATCTTGCTGATCTCGCCGAGGTCACGGCACTTGTCGCTGCGGAGAGTGGACACGAACAGGCGACCTATCAACTGGCGGGGCCGCAAAACCTCAGCCAGGCGGACATGGCCGAAATTCTCTCCCGACTTCTGAACCGAAAGATAACCGCAGAGCCCCGGTCAAGCCAGGACACCCTCGAACGGATGGCGGCCGCGGGTATGAGTGCCGCCAGAATAGAAAATTTCCGCCTGATGAATGATCACTACGACCACTATGGCATGACGGGAAACCCCGGAGTCCTGCGTTGGCTTCTGGGACGGGAACCTACTTCTTACGAGGAATTCGTACGACGGGAATTTCTCTCCTGATCAAATGGACCGCGGATCAGGCATTCCAGATATCGGTGAACCGGCTGTCAACCACCTGATCGTAGGACAGGTCATTTTCGATAAGCCCCATGGCTTTGGAAAATGCACTCATGCCCTGAACAAACTCCGGGGAAATTGCCGCGGTATAGAATGGCAGATCCCGCTTGACGACATCGGCAATCAGTTCCGCTTCCTCTGCGGGAAACAGTTTGTGCCCGACTTGAGTGGCCAGGGACACATCTTCCTTGAGGGTTGCATGGGTGCGAACGAGCGCCCGCAGGGCTGCGGCGGCCACATCCGGCGTTTCGGAGATCAACTTATCCGATGTGATCAGGGCCGGCATGGTGTAATTAAAGGCCGTCGGCGGACCGTCACCACGGCGGGCATCGATAACCATGGTTCCGACACCACGTCTGACGGCCACCTCCGCGCCCATTCCATTGGCCCAGAAACCGTCAATGGTCCCTTCTTCAAGGGCCTTCGCGGCGGCGACACCAAAATTCTTGTTCTTACCGCTGAAAGCGCCGGGGACAGGACCGATATCCACCTTGTCCTTTTCAATGTCGATACCCGATTCAACCAGAAGTCGTTTTAGCCCGAGATCGACCAGGGGCGCTGCCCCGATACGCAGGCCCTTGATCGCGTCGATGTCGCCCTTTTTAGCGCCAAGATCACTCTTGAGGATGAGGAACCAGTACATACCCTGGGCAAGAGAGCCAAGGATCTTAGCACCATTCCATTCGGGAAAAGCGTGTGGGACGCTGTGGGCGGACCCGCCGACGAACTGAATATTGCCATCGCGTAACTCTTCCAGTGTTTTGTCAACCGGGAAGATGAGTTCCAGTTCCATATCCAGACCTTCTTCCTTGAAAAAGCCGAGTTCAACGGCAGCGGCTGCCGGAAAGTAAGAATTGGAAATCAAATCTGGGATAGCAATTTTCATCAGTAGCTCCGGGTTTGAGTGGGTCTGGCCTTCCAGAGTGACAGGCTTACACCCCATACCCCTTCCAGACTTCGTTTTCTTCATGCGAATATAAACAAATACAAAATTATTGCGACCGAAACTCTGGATTAGGGAGGATCTGCGGGTGTTTTTTTCCAAGAAAACACAGCGAGGTGACGAGAATATCGATAATCCGGGCCTGGGCGAGCCAGGAGACCACCAACAAGGTTCGGACATCAAACGGTCACAGATTTTTTCATTTCCCTCGGTAATATGAGAGAATACACTGGTCTCGTGACCATGGCGTGAGGCAAGGCTTCCGCATATCCAACACCCTTATTCTGGCTGAATCTGTTTTTTATATTTTGTTTTTTTTGTTGCGATGAGAGGAGTATTTTATGACTCGCAAAATCCTATTGCTACTGGGTACCAAGAAGGGTGCGTTTATTCTCGAGAGCGACCAACAACGCAAGAGCTGGGATATTCGCGGTCCATTCTGTGATACCTGGCCCATCAATCATGTGATTGCCGACCCGAAATCGCAAACGATTTATGCGGGCGGCGGAAATGAGTGGTTTGGTCCGGCAGTCTGGCGTTCGGAAGATCTGGGACAAACCTGGACGCATTCAAGCGAAGGCCTTGGATATGAGGACAAAGATGACAATATAAAAGCGGTCTGGTCCCTGGCGTTGCAGTTCAACAATCTGTATGTCGGTGTGGAGCCAGCAGGTTTGTTTCGCAGCCTCGACCGCGGCCACTCCTTCGCCCACATTGAGGCTTTACGAGAGCATCCTTCAAGAGAACACTGGCAACCGGGAGGCGGTGGATTGATACTGCATTCCATCGTGCTGCACCCGGAAGACGACAAGAAACTCTGGATTGCCATTTCCGCGGCTGGCGTCTTTTTCTCCGAAGATGGCGGACAGAGCTGGTCGCCCCGCAATCAGGGAACGCGCGCCGACTTCCTGCCAGAAGGACAAAACTATCCTGAATTCGGCCAGTGCGTCCACAATCTCGTCATGGCCCCGGGGAATCCGGATCTGCTGTACCAGCAAAATCACTGCGGGATGTATCGCAGTGAAGATGGCGGACTTAACTGGGTCAGTATTGAAGAGGGTCTGCCGTCTTCTTTCGGATTTCCGGCGGCAGTACACCCGAAAGACCCTGCCGTTCTTTACCTGGTGCCGCTGAATGGCGATATTGCCGGGCGATACGTGCCTGACGGCAACGCCGCGGTTTGGAAGACAACGGATTACGGCAAGAACTGGGAGGCGCATCGTTCAGGCCTGCCCCAGGGAAATGTCTATTTTGGTGTTCTCCGCCAAGCCATGGCAACGGATCAGATGGAGCCCGCTGGCGTTTATTTCGGATCGAATACCGGCTGTCTCTACGGCAGTATCGACGAGGGCGCGGAGTGGCAGCAGCTGGCCGAACATCTGCCTCCCATACACTCGGTTGAAACGCTTTGTCTCAATGCCTGAAAACACCGCGACAAATAGTAAGCCATGAGTGACAGGGATCAAAAATCCGGAGATCACGAGATTTCCGTCTATCTCGCACCGGCGCTTGTGCAGCTCTTCCGGATGGAAAGTGCCCGTTTGCGACTCGAGGCCCGGACGGTGGACGAAGCAATCCAGAAGCTGAACGAAAACTGGCCAGGTATCCGGGACCGGATTTGTGAAAAACCGGATCGCGTTCGCAAGCACATCAATGTTTTCGTCGACGGATACAAAGCGCAGCTCGATACACATGTTCCCCGCAACGGACAGCTGACTATCCTGACCGCCATTTCCGGCGGCTAGGGAACTGACCGGGTTCTGGGAATCGGTGGCCGACGATCGGTACCTGCGAGAGACCTGTGGGGGAGGAAAGTCATTTCAGAGGTCGAGGCGTAGTTCCCCTTTCACCTTGTCTTCGTCAATTTCATATCCGATACCCGGATGTTCGGTAACAAGGGCATCCTGTCCGTCTCTCGGCAGGGGTTTGGCGAGATAGTCATCGACCAGATGCTGGGGTCCGTTGAGATCCGCCGGGAAATTGATACCGTAGGCGGCAAACAGTTGAACCGAGGCCTGGAAACCGATGGGGGCATCCATCAAGCCGCTGCCGATGACCTTGAAACCGGCATTTCTTGCGAGATCACACATCTGGCGGGCATAATAAATTCCAGCAACTTTGTTGAGCTTTATGGCGATCCCCTCAACGGCTTCCCGCCGAACCAGTTCTATCAGATAGGGGATACCGATAGCGGCTTCGTCAAGGCAGATATTCATCGTAGTCGCCGACAGCAGCTTTTTCAGGCCATAGACATTTGTCATAGCAATGGGTTGCTCAAAGACTTCAATTCCCATGGCTTCAAATTTTTTCGCCATGGTCAGCGCTGTCTCGAGACTGTATCCCTGATTGGCATCGGGCCAGACGACACAATCCGGCGCCGCAGACAGAACCGCCTGCATGTTCGCAATGTCCATGTCCGGATTGTGGCCGACCTTGACCTTGAAACTCCGATAACCCTCCGACAGGCCCGTTTCGACAATTTTAGTGACCTCCTCCGGATTGCTTCCAGAGACAAGGTAGGAAATGGGAATACGATCCAGGTGTTTTGAACCGAGATAGCTCTGGAGATTGATCCCAAGATGTTTGCAGACGAGATCATGAACCGCAAAATCGATACCCGCCTTTGCCACCGGTTGCCCGGGATCAAGCCCGGGGGCGAGTTCCTGATCCATGGCCCCGTGAATACCGGCGATATCCAAAGCATCTCGGCCCTCAAGGACCGGGATCAGATAATGTTCCAGGCTGGTGAAGACAGAATGGGTCGTTTCCGCCGCCCAGCGCCGGCTGGGTCCGCACTCCCCCCAACCGACAGTGCCATCCTCGCCGGTCATCTTGATTAGGATAATCTGTTTACCCTCATCCAGAGTCCGCGAAGCCCCCCGGGGCAGCGTCAGCACCGAACGAATCGGTAATCGGACGGGAAACAGTTCTATGCGTTCAATTTTCATTGACACTTACCTCCTTGTAACGCTGCCAGATTGTATGGGCCACGATAATAAAAGTGAGAATTATAAAGATCGCCGAAACCGGGCGTGTGAGAAAGATCATCCAGGAATTGTCGGAAATAACCAGAGACTGACGCAGGGACACTTCCACCAGGGGGCCGAGAATGAAGCCGATCAGCAGCGGGGCAATCTGGAAACCAAACTTGACCATAAAATATCCGAGGATGCCAAAAAACAGCATGACAAAGACATCAAACAGGCTGGATGTGGCAACCAAAGTCCCGGTGACACAAAAGACAACGACCAGGGGAAACAGAATTCCGTGAGGCACACGCACAGCCCGAATAAACAAGGGCAGGCCGATAATGGCGATTACGAAATGCAAGCATGAGACGATCAGCATACCGATAAAAAACGCGGTTATAAAGTCCCCTTGCTGCTGAAACAGGGTCGGTCCCGGGATGAGGCCATGAACCGTGAGAGCCCCAAGCATGATCGCGGTAATGACATCCCCCGGTATCCCAAGGGTCAGCAATGGTATGAGAGTGGAACCGGTTACCGCATTGTTCGCGCTCTCCGCAGCCGCGACGCCCTCGATCGCACCTTCCCCGAATTTTTCCGGCTCTTTCGAGAACTTTTTTGCCAGACCGTAACTTAAAAAGGCGGCGATGGAAGATCCGATACCGGGAATGGCACCAATGAATATTCCGAGAGGCGTTCCCCGCAATATGGATGGAAACACTTTTTTCAGATCCGCCATGGTGACCTGATTGTCTTGCGGGCGGTCGGAAAACTCCAGAACGTTGACGATCATGCGGTTACGGGCAATTTTCTCAACCTGCACAAGCGCCTCCGAAATGGCGAAGGCACCGATGATCAGGGCGATAAATTTCAATCCGCCTGTTAGTTCATAGATACCGAAGGCCAACCTCACTTCCCCTTCGATAGGATCGAGACCGACCGTCGACAAAAGAACACCAAGGGCACCGGCGATGGCCCCGCGGGTCAACCCCGAACCGGACACCAGGCCGATGATGGTAAGAGAGAACAGCGCCAGCGCAAAAAATTCGGGAGGGCCAAAGCTGAGGGCAATTCGTGCGATCTGGGCGGCCGCAAGAATAAGGACGATATCGCTGACCAGTTCGCCGAATATGGATGCGTAAATCGAGAGCTTCAGCGCTTTGCCCGCCTTACCCTGTCGCGCCATGACATTACCGTCGATCGCTGTGGCCGCCGCAGCCGGTGTTCCCGGCACATTGATGAGAATGGCCGAAATTGAACCGCCATAGGTACCGCCCTTGTAAATCCCCACGAGCATGGACAATCCGGCAAGTGGGCTGAGTTGAAAAGTAAAGGGCAGGGCAAGCGCTACAGCCAGGGGGACGTTGAGCCCAGGTATCGCACCGATAACAATTCCGACAATCAGGCCGATGATCATCATCGCGATGTTCTGCACCTGAAGGATGAGTTCAAGACCTGTGAGAATTTGATCCATGACGGTAATTCCCTTGCCGCACTAGATGGCGAGCAATTTCAGCACAGGTTCCATCAGTGTTCCCCGGGGGAGCAGAACCAGCATGGTGTAGCGAAAGAACAGCAAAATAAAGGGGGGCGCGACCATGCAAACGAGGATAATTTGCTTAAAGCTCCGATTTCCATACAGAAACATCAGTACGGCAAGTGCGAGAGCTGTCGACAGGACATAGCCGAGATAGGGGATCAAGGATACGTAGATGAACATGACCCCAATGGCCACAAATACGTAAATTGAAAAAAAAGAGGTTCCTTCGGAATCCCCATCTTCTCGCCGATGCCGAAAACCCTGGACGAACAGGCTTGCTGCAAGCAACAGGATAAAGGACGTCGCAATTGTCGGAAGAGAAGCCGGGGTCAGCGTATCGCCTTCGGTGGTCTCCACCTGCCCCGGAATCAGGACAAGCAGCAGACCCGCCAGGCAAAAGAGCGTCACACCGGCGACAAAGTCCAGTTTCGCTTGTGACATAAGCCGACTTCTCTTCTAAGCCTTATTTCTTCACAACGGCTTTAAACGTCGAGAATTCGCTATCCCACTGCTTTTCAAACTCCGGTCCGTCGATATAGGACAGTGTTGTTTTTGACGCCTTTGCAAAGTTCTTGATGGATTTCGTTTCAACGGCTTTTTTCAAAGCATCGCGCAAAACCTGAATCCGGTCTTCCGGCACACCTTTGGCCACGGCTATTCCCGTCCAAGGGCTAGCTGTCACGGCATAACCCAGTTCCGACGCCGTTGGCGTGTCCGGCAATTCCTTGATCCGCTGATCGGCAAAGACAATCAGAGGTCTGAGGGTTCCAGCGGTTACGTGACTGGCGATGGAATTCAGGCTTGAGGCCGAGACCATATTGACATGTCCACCGAGGGCCATGGGAACAGCATCGGAGTCTCCCTTTGCCGGAACGTGCTTGAACTGAAGACCGGCTTTGCCTGCAAGCGCTTCCGCGGCCAGCCAGGGCAGCACATTTTTCACGCCTGAGTAGCTGACCTTGCCGGGATTTGATTTTGCAAAAGTAATCATCGACTTGGCGTCGGTGAACGGTTGCTTGGTGTTGCTGGCAAGGATCACAGATCCCACGGCAACACGACCAATGCCCCTGAAATCACTGGGAGCAAATCCCACATCCCGATGAACGGGACCGAGGATCTGATTACCCGGTGTGGTTACCAGAACCGTGTAACCATCTTTTGGTGCATCGAGAACAAACTTGGTTCCAACGGCACCACGCCCGCCGGTGCGATTGACGACGGCGATTGGTTGATTGAGTATGGACCCCATTACGTTTGAGACCATTCGACCAACGATGTCGGTTCGTCCACCCGCACCCCAGGGAACCACAAAGGTAATAGGTTTGCTGGGATAGGATTGGGCAAATATATCGCCGGTCATCGCCAACATCGCGAGCACCAGGGATGATGCAAAAACTATTCCCCTGTTTATTCTATTGAGCATGATATTCTCCTTCTTGATTACTTCCAAAACTTGAAGACCGAATTGTCATCGGTACGATTTATTAGTTTGCTATCCACTCATTCTAATTGTAGTTCATGAAAACGGGACTGGTCCAAGCGAGATGACCGTTTTCCTGTTTCACACGCAGATATGCATAACTCCGTTCGGACCCGGGACTGATTGTTACCTTTCCGGACACAAGACTTTCATTTGGCAGGACAAGGCGGTGCCAATGAAAGCATTCTTTTGGAAAGGGCCCGGTAAATCCGGTTACCGAACCCTTCCGCAATTGATCCACCGTTACCGATGAATGTTCTTCCGTAGGTTTTTTGAAAGTCACATTGAGCCGGGTCGACGGATCGCCGATCATTTTTACAACCAGGCTCTGGTTCGGATTCTGCCTGTAAGCGCCGCGTCTGGAGGAATAGGAGACAACCGAGACCTGCCGATCACTGCGCCGGTCAAATTTATGCCTGCGATTTTCATCAAACGGACCGGATTGCAGGCAGGGAAGTATGTCGAGAATTTTCCCGCCTTCTGCGGTGAGTTCGAATTCCCAATCGGCGATACGTTCCAGTGCCAGATCACCCCAGGGACCCCATCCCCACTCGAAGCGTACATGGAATTCCGTGTCCGGCTTTATGGAGCCGGCAACAGAAGGCGCGGGATAATCCCGGTGAACAATATCGCCATCCTGGATAATTTCAACGATTTCGATGGCATCAGGACATTGAACCCGATAAGCAATTTCTGCTGTTGCGCCGGCTTTGATCGTACTGCCCATAAGCTGTCCATCGACGTCAAAATCGATAAGGCAACGGTCCCCGGTCAGGGCATAAGTGTGCCGGTCGTTTATGGCCTGGATTATAGACTGGCGGTCGCGGCCACGGCTGTGCACGGCCATTAGCCCCTCGCCATAGGCTCCGGGAAAACCACTGTGGCTGTCAGAGGAGGCGACAAAACCGAACTTCAATCCATTTTCCAGCGCCGCGCGCACCGTTTGACTCGTCTCCCTCGGTCCCATGGAATGGTTGAAGTAGGTGAGTGGCCCGCGGTCATG
>JBPCWG010000090.1:0-6278 GCA_051009705.1 Methyloligellaceae bacterium
TTGGCGTCAAATTCCAGACGAACGGGTAGTTGCGGCTTAGTTTTGATGGCAAAGGTTCAGGTTTGACTTTGGTCAAGGATAATTTTGTCAGGAAATAGAATAATCAAAACGAATTTGTGAGGGAACAAGCGATGACAAACGAAGACAATGCCACTGATACTTCTGAAGAATCTGTTCATATTCCTTTTTTTCAGAGACTGTTAGACAACCACTTTCTTTTGCTGTTTCTGGGTGTTGCTGTGCCGACGGTTTTATACACCCTTTGGGGCGTAATGGAATTATCTCAAATCCCAATCGCGGAATAGGAGACTGAAATGGCACTCACTTCTCCGGAAAGCAAAGTTTGGTGGAATGAGCCAATCGGGCGTGGCGAGCTCATTTGGATATCAATTGCGTTCCTCTGGGGCGTACTCATGTTTTCCACGATGATCTATTGGCATCTTGAAGGCAATCAGAACCTTTCTAACGAAGTATACAGGATCAGCCCTGATGTATTCGAAGAACGGACCGAAGCCTTTACCGAAAAATACAAGATACGCGAGGAGGCCGGTATTCCTGTAGCTAAACCGGAGCCGGGCGCAGAAGTCTACATGCTGTCCCGACTTTGGGAATGGTGGCCCATTCTGGAGCTAAAGAAAGGGCAAACCTATCGATTGCACCTTTCGTCAATGGATTGGCAACATGGATTTTCATTACAGCCGGTAAATATCAACATACAAATTCATCCAGGTCTCGAACACGTGGTGACGTTGACGCCGACTCAAACTGGTGAATTTAGCGTGGTGTGTAATGAATTCTGCGGCATAGGACATCATACGATGGTTGGCCGAATTCATGTCGTCGAATAGCACTCGGGTGGAGGAAAACCCATGAGCATTGCAGAAGAAACAGGAATCATCGGTGGTGTGGCAGCAAAATTCAGGACGTGTCCCGCTACAGGATTAAAAGTAGACCTCGCCGCACAAAAATTAATTAAGGCCAATGCCGTCGCCGCAATAGTTTTTCTTGCCGTAGGTGGCTTGTTCGGATTGTTGGTTGCACTGACACGCTGGCCAGCGGTTCATCTTCTTTCCCCAGATATGTTTTATTTGGTGCTCACCGCGCACGGTCTTGATGTCCTTCTGGTTTGGATCATCTTTTTCGAAATTGCCGTGCTCTATTTTGCATCCGCAATTATATTGAACTGTCGTCTCGCGGCACCGCGCATTGGCTGGTTGGCATTTGCGCTCATGTTGATCGGCGCTATCCTTACGAACATTACCGTGTTGCAAGGTGATGCCAGTATCATGTTCACGAGTTATGTCCCGATGAAGGCACCACCGAACTTCTACCTGGGATTGATATTGTTTGCGGTTGGTGCGTTGCTTGGCTGCTTTATATTCTTGGGTACGTTGGTCATTGCCAAGGAAGAGAAAACTTATGAAGGATCCATCCCCCTGGTCACATTCGGTGCGCTGACGGCATGTATTATTGCCATATTCACCATTGCCAGCGGAGCTATCATACTGATCCCAACTTGGCTTTGGTCGCTTGGTTATATCGCTCATATCGATACGGTCATGTACAAGCTCGTTTGGTGGGCAATGGGTCATTCATCTCAGCAAATCAACATGGCCGCGCAGGTTGCCATTTGGTATGCTATTCCGGCTATGCTTCTCGGAGCCAAGCCGCTTTCAGAAAAGGTCAGCCGGTCAGCATTTTTGATGTATATTTTGTTTCTGCAACTCGCAAGTGCGCATCACATGCTGGTCGAACCCGGTTTGAGTTCCGAATGGAAAGTTTTCAATACATCCTACGCGATCTATCTTGCTGTTCTTGGCAGTATGATACACGGAATGTCGATACCCGGAGCAATTGAAGCGGCACAGCGTCGCAATGGATTCACGAACGGTGTCTTTGAGTGGTTACGTCGCGCGCCCTGGGGCAATCCCGCATTTGCCGGTATGTTCCTGTCGCTGGTACTCTTTGGCTTCCTCGGCGGTATCTCCGGAGTGGTCCTTGGTACGGAGCAGATTAATATAATGCTGCATAATACCTTGTATGTACCCGGACACTTCCACGCAACCGTTGTCGCCGGAACGACACTCGCATTCATGGCGCTGACCTATCTGGTTGTACCGCTCATATTCCAAAGGGAAATCATATGGCCCCGCCTTGCCAAATGGCAACCATACCTGTTTGCCATCGGTGCAGCTGGAATCTCGCTCTTTATGATGGGCGCAGGAACCCTAGGCGTTTCTCGTCGTCACTGGGATATCACATTTTCCGATGCCGCATTGAGTTTTGATTATCCTCCAGCTGCATTTCTGATGCTTGGTCTCAACGGAATATCCGGTATTCTGGCTGCCGTCGGTGGAGGGATGTTTGTAATCATAATCGTCGCAAGCGTTCTGTACGGTAAAAAAGTCGATGCGAGCAACATTGTTAAGGCTCTGGGACCGACACCTCAGAAACAAATGAGTGATGCGGTTACAACTTACGGTAACGCTGGAACGTTCCATCTGCCCGGCACCTATGTACTGGTCACGGTCTTTTTCACCGCCTTTGTTCTGTACTACTTCGTAAACTGGAAATTCCTGTCAGAGCTTTGGCAGCTAGGCTAGGCCCTAACTCAGGGTAATGATAACGGCAGCAATCCTGTGTGTTGATGTGAGGAGTGGACAATGACAATCGCCACTTTGCGGAGCGAAACAACACTTCGCGATGTAATTATGGTGTTCAAACCTCGTATTGCAGCTGCAATCATGCTGAGCGCAATTGGAGGAATTGCTGTTACACAGGGAGCTGCCGTAAGCCTGGGGCGACTTAGCCTGCTGGCTCTGGCTGTATTTCTTGCAGCTGGCAGCGCCGGTGCTTTCAATCAATGGATGGAACCGGACCTTGACGCGCGCATGAACCGCACGGCAAACCGCCCATTCGTTACCGGGCAGTTCAAAGCCGACAATGTGTGGCTGGCAGCCATTGTTGGATTGTTGATCATCGCATTGCTCTTGGCAGGTCTGGCGACGAATTGGTGGGCCGCACTTTATACTTTCCTGGGGGCCTTCACTTATGGCGTCATCTACACAGTCTGGCTCAAACGCCGGTCGTGGATGAATATTGTCATTGGAGGGTTGGCGGGAAGTTTTGCTGTCCTTGCAGGTTCGGCAGCTGTGAATCCCGCAATTGGTATCGAGGGCCTGTTGCTGACATTAGTCTTGTTTTTATGGACACCTCCACATTTCTGGAGTCTGGCAATGGTCTCCAGTGACGACTACAAGCGTGCGGGTATTCCAATGCTTCCGACGGTTGCAGGCCATAAGATTTGCGCTTGGGTCATCCTTAGCCATGCCGTTGCTCTGACATTGATTTCGCTGATACCCGCTTGGTTCGCTTTGGGTTGGATATACTTTTTGGGCGCGTTGATCGGAGGCGCTATATTTACATGGACAAGCCTTCAGCTTGTCCTGAAGCCGGATCACAGCAATGCAATCCGAAACTTTTTCGCCTCACTCCTGCAACTCTGTCTTCTCCTCGGCGGTGCAATCATAGAATCGGCGGTGAGAGCGTTTGTATGATTATCAATGTTACCGTACTGATCATTATCTTTTTTACCGGTACGACTGTAGCTTTTTCGCAATCGCTTGAAGATGAAGCTATCGCTTTGTCCGAAGCTGCTATAGGCAATGTCCTGCCGCCCTTATCCTTCATTGATACTCAGGGACGTAAAGTGGCGATTTCGCAATTTCAGGGCAAACCTGTTCTGGTTTCACTGGTGTATACAGGGTGTGCGGATGTCTGTCCCGCCATCATTCAGAATCTCCATCCAGCCATTGATATCGCACAGGAAGCGCTTGGCAAAAACAGTTTCACGACGATTACGGTTGGTTTTGACACCCGTCATGACTCGCCGGAGCGAATGCGTTCATTCGCAAAATCTCAAGGGGTCGATTTGCCGAACTGGCATTTTCTTTCCGGTGATCAGGAAACCGTGGACAAACTTGCCGATGCGGTGGGATTCAAAATAGTACCCTCAGCCGGAGGTTTCGACCATATGGCGCAAATTAGTGTGATCGATGGCAATGGCCTGATCTATCAACAAGTCCTTGGCGGGGTTTTTAGTCCGCCTGCCATCGTTGAACCGCTTAAAAACCTGTTGTTTGATCAGCGAAATTCTATCTTGTCGGTCAAGGGCCTTGCGGAACGCGTAAAATTATTCTGCACAGTCTATAATTCCAACACAGGTCGTTATTACTTCAACTATTCCCTGTTCATCGGCGGCGTCATTGGTCTGGCTTGTTTATCGCTGGTATTCTTTTGGCTGCTGCGTGAATTCAAAATTTCGAGTCGCAATCCGGAGCGGAGCTCCCACCTATGAAGGCTGTTAGATCGCTCCTCCGATTCTGCTTCGATCAGATTGAGGGGTTCCTGGGAAGGATTTTTCCTGCAGCATGGAATCCACTATTGAATCTCGGCGCACTGGGATTTTTCTTTTACTGGATAATTACTGTAAGCGGTATCTACATCTATATCTTCTTTGATACAGGTATAGAGGATGCCTTTGCTTCTGTAGAATACATGACCCATGAGCAATGGTATCTGGCCGGAATTATGCGCAGTTTGCACCGCTATGCTTCAGACGCGCTGATAGTCGTGTTGTTGACACACCTGTTGAGGGAGTTTGCCCAGGACCGTTATCGTGGCGTACGCTGGTTTAGCTGGGTTACAGGCATATTCGCGATGATCATCGTCTATGTGTCGGGGATCACCGGATACTGGCTGGTATGGGACAAACTTGCGCAGTACGTGGCCATCGTTTCTACTGAATGGCTCGATCTCCTGCCCATATTCGGCGAACCTATCGCCCGCAATTTTCTCTCACCTGAATCCCTTGATAGCCGTTTTTTCACATTGATGATGTTCATGCATATTGCGGTCCCGTTGATTGGTCTTGCTGTTTTGTGGATCCATCTGCAGAGGATTACAAAACCGCGCATAAATCCTCCGCGGGGATTGGCTGTAACGGCTTTTGCATCACTCATGGCCCTGTCTCTGGTTTACCCCGCCCTGAGTCAACCTCCGGCTGATTTAGCCGTCGTACCCGGTAATGTGGGTCTGGACTGGTTTTACCTGCCTTTGTTTCCACTTTTCGAAACACTTCCCGGCAGTTTAACGTGGAGCGCAAGCGCTGTAATATTTTTGATATTAGTCGCTATTCCCTGGCTGCCGCCCTTAAAGAGTCCCCGGGTGGCGGTGATTGATCTGGACAATTGCAATGGGTGCGCGCGTTGCTTCCATGATTGCCCTTACGGCGCAATTACGCTGGTTGCACGTAGCGACGGTAAAGCCTTTGAACGTGAGCCGATTGTTGATCCCGCTTATTGTGTTTCCTGTGGATTGTGCGCCGGCGCTTGTCCTACTTCGATGCCCTACCGGCGGTTATCGGAACTATCCCCAGGCATAGACTTGCCCGACAGTACAATTGCAGATTTGAGAGAACAGACGATACTCGTTACGGGTCAGCTGAGAGGCAAAAATAAAATAATTGTATATGGCTGTCATTCCTGTCCTAGTCTTTCAAAACTTGCTTCAGACAGGATTGGCTTTATTTCTTTGCCCTGTATCGGCCAGTTACCTCCCGCATTTATAGATTATATCTTGAGTCGTGACTTAGCCGATGGCGTGATGCTGACGGGTTGTCGCGAAAATTCCTGTACTGCTCGGTTTGGGACAGAATGGACCCGTCAGAGGCTCGCTCGCGAGCGAGATCCCTATCTGCGTGGCAGAGTCCCTCGAGAACGTGTGAAGACAGCTTGGGTCGGGCCAGCCGGCAGCCGCAGTTTGCAGGCAGCTTTGGATGAATTTACAGTCGAATTGGAATCTGCCAATTCCGAGGATCAATCCAGCCCGGAGAAAGAAACCCGGACGGCGAGAGGAGTTATCAATGCATGATAACCTGAAGTATGCTGCCCAGCTTTTGGTTTTCGCATGTGTCGCGGCATTTATCGGTTACTTCTCCAATAAACCTGTTTACAAACAGTTCCCGGAAGGAATGGCGCAGATTAAGTTTAGTTTTGCTCATGGTGCCGCCCGCAAAGTGGATTGCCGGAAGTTAACAGCAAAAGAAATAGCCAAGCTTCCACCCAACGAACGACGACCAAACACCTGTTCACGGGAACGCATTCCGCTCCATGTCCAGTTTGAGATTGATGGGCGACTGCTCTATGATGACCTGCTGCAGGCGACCGGGCTTTCTAATGACGGCCCGGCACGCGTTTACAAGAAGTTTGTAGTCCCCT
>JBPCWG010000091.1:0-4565 GCA_051009705.1 Methyloligellaceae bacterium
CCCAGGGACAAGCCGAAGTAAAAAAGGCCCCATCGTTTTCTACTGAAGCGAATAGTATTCATAGGTATCCGTTTGAGCCACATTTTGTTGGCCGAATATAGATAAAAATCATAGGAAGACGGAGTTAATCGATCGTAAAGAAAGGCGTCGAATGAAAAACAAGGTACCCATGTAAAATATTTGAATGTCCGATGGATAAAACATCTTCTATCGCACTCCTTAAGTGGGACAGATAATCAAGTGGGACAGATAACCGCATATATCACGGTAATTCGGGCAATCTTCCCTCTTTTGCGTTGTTCTCGTATCCCGAGTGACCCCTGGATTCAGCTCCAGGCCCAAATAAATGCACCCGGATTCCCATCTAATCTCTAAGCAGCTCTTCGCCTTCGTAGAGCGCCAGATCACCGAGTTCCTCTTCAATACGCAGCAATTGGTTGTATTTAGCCAGTCGGTCAGAGCGGGCCAGGGAACCGGTTTTGATTTGTCCGCAATCCATACCCACGGCCAGATCGGCAATTATCGAATCCTCTGTTTCCCCGGAGCGGTGAGACATTACCGAGGTATAGCCGGCGCGATGAGCCATGTTCACGGCGTCCTGGGTTTCACTCAGTGTGCCTATCTGATTGACCTTGATAAGGATCGAGTTCGCAACCCCTCCCTCGATGCCTTGCTGCAACCTTTCCGTATTGGTTACAAAAAGATCATCGCCGACGAGCTGACAAGAGGATCCCAGCGCTTCGGTCAGGGCTCCCCACCCCTCCCAGTCATCTTCCGCCAGGGCGTCTTCAATGGAAATTATCGGATAGCGACCAATGAGATTGCCGTAAAACTCGACCATTTCCCCGGCATTCCTGTTTTTCCCCTCGCCGGACATTTCATAAACGCCGTTGTTGAAAAATTCAGTTGAGGCCGAGTCCAGTGCTATATAGACCTGTTCACCTGGTTTATAACCGGCGCCTTCGATGGCCCGCATGATGAAATCGAGGGCTTCTTCGGTCGAAGCGAGATTTGGCGCAAATCCCCCTTCGTCACCAACATTGGTATTATGGCCAGCGTCTCCCAGGGCCTTTTTCAGCGTATGAAATACCTCTGCCCCCATACGCAGTCCATCGGAAAAGCTGTCTGCCCGAACAGGCATAACCATGAATTCCTGCAGATCAATGGGATTATCGGCATGGGCACCGCCGTTGAGAATATTCATCATTGGAACAGGTAACCTGTTCGCACGCGTACCACCGACATAGCGGTAAAGGGGCAGTTCACATGCCTGAGCCGCAGCCTTGGCAATGGCCAAAGAAACTCCCAGAATTGCATTCGCTCCTAAGTTAGCCTTGTTGCTCGTGCCGTCGAGGTCGACGAGCATCGTGTCGATGCGCTGTTGTTCTTCCGCTTCCATACCCTGGAGTGAATCGAAAATTTCACCGTTGATATTATCGATTGCATTCAGCACGCCTTTACCGAGATATCGCTCGCCACCGTCCCTCAGTTCGTGCGCCTCATGAGCGCCGGTAGAAGCGCCCGATGGCACTGCCGCTCGTCCCAGTGTCCCGTCTTCGAGCACCACATCGACCTCAACCGTGGGGTTACCGCGGCTGTCCATGATCTCTCTTCCAATAATATCAACAATGGCTGTCATTAGTGCTTCTTCCCGTAATTCGTTCATTCCTGGTACGATTGCAACGCTTCAGAAAGCGATGTCATAAAGCTTTTATGCCGCACCATTTAGCGCAGCTTTACCTGTCTGGAAAGAGCCAAATTCGGTAATTGATGTCTTTCCGATGTCTTGCCTATTATAGGCCGGATCAACAGAGGCTCTATCCTTGTATTTTTGCTTATTTTTCGAAATATGAGAGCATTGGCGCGCGTTTGTGATATAACCTGAACCAGTAAGCCTCTTGCACACCGGGTACGCATTGTCTGAAAGTTATTAAAGGCTTCTCAAATGAATGAACAAGATCTGAACCTCAAAAATCTCGGTCAATCCAGTTCACTGCCGGCGACGCCAGAAGAGGCGAACCTTGAATCCGTTCCCAATCCCCACACCGACAGTTATTATCTGACCCGGTTCACCTGCCCGGAATTCACATCGCTCTGTCCGGTCACCGGCCAACCTGATTTTGCGCATTTGGTCATTGATTACATTCCCGATAAATGGCTGGTGGAATCCAAGTCTCTGAAGCACTATCTCAACGCTTTTCGTAATCACGGAGCTTTTCACGAGGATTGCACCGTTTCAATCGGCAAGGAAATTGTAAAACTCCTTTCCCCTCACTGGTTGCGCATCGGCGGATATTGGTATCCCCGGGGCGGCATTCCCATCGATGTATTCTGGTCGCACGGAAACTTGCCCGATAATGTCTGGATTCCCGATCAAAATGTCCCGACTTACCGCGGTCGTGGATAGAAAAGGTTACTCAAAGTGAGCAAGCTTGTCTTAACCAATGGCGACAGCGCCGCAAGTCTGCTCGAAGTCGCCGGGTGCGAAGGAGAGATCGTTCCCTGGCGCGATGTTCTGCACGCAGGCCCCGTTCCCCTGACACCAGATGACGATGCCCTTGTTGATATTCGCGCCGCCTTTCTGGCCGACGGTCATTTGCTGAGTGTGGAAACAGTTGCCGCGGATATGCGTGAACGCAACAGTCTTCTCGATAGCCACAACAAGTTTGAAACAATTGAACTGTGGTTTGAACACGATCTTTACGATCAGTTACAACTCGTGCAAATTCTCGACATGCTGCGGTCCCGCGATCGTTTTGAAAATTTAGTTCTCGTCCAGGCCCCGGATTATCTGGGAACTCAAACCGCAGAAACCATAATGAGATTTGAGGAGCTGGCCCTTCTGGTCAACGAAACCATGATGGCGACCGCTTCGGCCATCTGGAACCACTTCAGACATGAAACCCCGGAAAGACTTGCGGATAAGGAAAATAGGAATACACCAGGATTTTTGTTCCTGAGACAGGCCCTCGAGAGAATTCTCGAGGAATTGCCGGGACCGGATGGCCTCTCGCGGACAGAGCGGCAAATTCTCTACTCAATCAACCGAAATATCCACCAACCCGGCTTTCTGTTTGCCCGAGACATGAACATGGAGGAGGCCGCTTTTCTAGGGGATACAGGTTTTTTCACCATTCTCTCAGATCTGGAGTTTTGCCGGACACCTCTCATAGAAGGACTTTCTGAACCTTTCGAGTTGGAAATTCTCAGTGATGACGAGCGCAGAAAAGCGTTTATAGGTGGCAAGGTGGCACTAACGGCGGAAGGGAAAGCCGTTCTGGACGGCGATCTGGATCATTTGCAAATCAATGAAATCAATCGCTGGCTTGGTGGAACCCACCTCAAACAGGGTTCCCTGTGGCGCTGGGATGAGACGAGTGCCGTTCTGACGGGACCCGAATAGAATCACAACCGGTTTAGCCGGATCTCATTACTCATAACGCCCACCGTTCATATGCCCTTTGACGACCTCATCAATCGCTATCAAATCCTCGACCAATGCGGAAAACCGGTCCAGGGGTACCATGTTCGGTCCGTCGGAGAGGGCTTCATCAGGATTGTCGTGGGTTTCTATGAACAGAGATGATACGCCGACGGCAACGGCCGCCCGGGCGAGAACCGGCACAAACTCCCTCTGTCCCCCGGAAGACTTGCCCAAACCACCGGGCTGTTGCACGGAGTGGGTGGCATCGAACACAATAGGACAACCGGTTTCCGCCATGATTTTCAGTGACCGCATGTCGGACACAAGGGTATTGTAACCGAAACTAGCGCCACGTTCCGTCAGGAGAATTTGGTTGTTCCCGGAATTCAGGACTTTGTCGACGACATTATTCATGTCCCAGGGTGCCAGGAACTGGCCTTTCTTGATTTTGACAACCTTCCCGGTTTGCGCAGCTGCGACAAGAAGGTCCGTCTGGCGGCAGAGAAAGGCTGGTATTTGCAAAACGTCGACTACATCGGCGACGATGCGGCATTGTTCTTCCGTATGTACATCTGTAACTACGGGTAGTCCGGTCGATTCCCTGATTTCAGCATATATAGAGAGAGCCGCCTCCAGACCCATTCCGCGGGCGCTATCGAGGGAGGTCCTGTTGGCTTTATCGAAAGAGGCTTTAAAAACCAGACCAACACCCAGTTTCTCGGATATCTCCCTGAGTTCTATGGCCATTTTGAGAGCATGGTCTCGGCTCTCAAGTTGGCAGGGCCCGGCAAAAAAGGCCAGAGGTCGTGTGTTTCCGATTGTCAGGGTCTGAACTTTGATTTCGGACTTCGGTTCCATGCACAATTCTCGCTCTTGCTGATTTCACTCTCGCTGATTTTACTGGCAGCCGACGATCAACCGTTTTTAAGGTGAAACAGAACCTTTTTCACATGTCCGGGACCCAATTGTGAAATAAAATCGTCGAATTTCTCTCCCATTGGGATCAAACGAGACGGCTTTGATCCAGCGCCGCCTGGATAAATGAGGCAAATAGCGGGTGCGGGTCGAACGGCCGCGATTTCAGTTCCGGATGGAACTGTACACCGATGAACCAGGGATGATCCAGAAACTCAACAATCTC
>JBPCWG010000092.1:0-10176 GCA_051009705.1 Methyloligellaceae bacterium
ATACAACATATACTATCCTTTTTATGTTATAATTTTGTTTTTTCCGGATATACATTCTATTATTTCGAATTATTATTTGTAGAATTTATGTAATTATAAATATATAATTTGTAATTACACTTCAGAACTATGATTATCAGAATTTATATTCAAAATGAATGATATATAAGCAACTCTATGTATTATTTTCCAAGTCTTTACCTGTGCCACCTGTGCCAGAATATTTGCAGCGCAGATTAGATGAGGGCGCGAATACGGGCACAATCCGGGAGTGCCGTTTTCCGGATTTAAGCCGTTCTTCGTGAAATGTTGCCCGGTGGCCGGCCGATCCTCGTTAACGGGTCCGCAGGCTAAATTTCCCGTGAGATCCCTAAAAATATAGCGAAATGCGGCTATATCGGTTATAAATTCAATGCTACAGCGTCGTGAGGAATGGGGGGAATTCCTGTTACCAATGGTACTCATTAAGGGGATCAACAACCGGAACAACGGAACCTGTTTGAGATATGGGCCGGTTGCAAAGGAGTTCTGAACAATGCTCCAAAGCGTTAAGGGGTCCAAAACAAATCGCGCCAAACTAAGGCGGGATTATTCATCCCTTATTCAGACGCTGCAGGGTAGTGTTGCGCCAGTTAAAGCAAAACGCCGATTCGTGATTTCGAGGCGCGTTTTCAAGGAATGTAGTTTCACACATGCGACGTAAAACACTGATGATACGGGCCCTGGTTCTTGCGGTTCTGGTAACGGTTGCCGGAGCTCCCAATGTCGCACATGCCAAATGTTTCAAATGGTCAGATGCCCGCTCGGTGATTTCGAAAAACAAGCTTCTCACCGGTAAACAGATCCTCAAGCGCATCAAGTCGCGCTATTCGGGCAAGTCGACAAAAGTCAATCTCCTGGAGCTTTGCGAAGAGGGCGGCCAGTTCGTCTATCGGGCGGTGCTCATCGACCGCAAGTCGAAAGCCAAGAACATCATGCTCAATGCCCGCACCGGCGGTACAGCTTCGCTGAAAGCTTCAACGTTTTCCCGTGCCGGTAAAAAGGAAAGCGCCAAGGACGAGGCCAAAAAAATCATCAACAAGCTGTTTTCGAAATAATTTTCGTTCTCGCGTGAATTGGAATAAAATTAGACGAATATATGTAGGGTGTATATGATCCGAGGAAATCCGGCGGTGAGCGTTTTCGCGTCGGATCGGGAATAGCGAAGGAGCGTAACCGTGCGGCTTCTTGTGGTCGAAGATGATCCTGATCTCAATCGTCAGCTGGTGACGGCGCTGAGCGATGCCGGCTATGCCGTTGACACGGTTTTCGACGGTGAAGAGGGTCACTTCATGGGTGACACCGAACCCTATGACGCTATTGTACTTGATCTCGGCCTGCCGAAAATGGACGGGATCAGCGTGCTGGAACAGTGGCGGCGCGACGACAAAAAGATGCCGGTACTGATCCTGACCGCCCGTGACCGCTGGAGCGACAAGGTTGCCGGCATGGACGCAGGCGCCGACGACTATGTCGCCAAGCCCTTTCACATGGAAGAACTTCTGGCGCGCCTGCGCGCGCTTCTGCGACGATCCACGGGACACGCCTCAAGCGAGCTCGAATGCGGTCCGATACGTCTCGATACCCGCAGTTCGCGGGTGACCTGCGATGGCGCCCACATCAAGCTCACTTCCCATGAATACCGGCTGCTGGCCTATCTGATGCACCACAAGGGGCGGGTCGTTTCGCGGACGGAACTGGTCGAACATCTTTATGAACAGGATTTTGACCGGGACTCCAACACGATCGAGGTTTTTGTCGGCCGCCTGCGCAAGAAACTGCCGTCGGACCTGATTAAAACCGTTCGCGGTCTCGGCTATTGCCTGGCTGAAGCGGAAAATGAGACTTAATTCCCTTGCCTTTCGCCTGTTTGCGACGGCCGCGGTGTGGTCCCTCCTGGTGCTGCCGATTACCGCGATCATTCTGACTTCGGTTTACCGGGGCGGTGTTGAGCGCGGATTCGATGCCAGACTAAACCTCTACCTGACATCCCTGGTAACCCAGTCCCTGACCAACAATACGGGATCGATTACCACGGCCCCGAGTCTCGGCGAGCCGCTGTTTGACCTGCCGCTGTCGAGCTGGTACTGGCAGATCACGCCGCTCACGGTCAAAACCGATCCACGCCTGCATTCGGAATCCCTCATCGATGCGACTTTCCCCCTGCCCAGCGAGCAGGGGACCGAGGTCGACAACAATCAGTTGCGCATGGGGTATGTGGATGGTCCCGAAGGTCAGCAGCTGCGGGTGGTGGAACGGGAAATCACCATCGGCGACGGTGAGAATGCGCGCAACTATTCCTATGCGGTGGCCGGCGATGCGTTCGAAATCGAGGGCGAGATCTCCAGTTTTCGCTGGATGCTGTCGATCGCGCTGACCATGCTCGGTGTCGGCCTGGTGGTGGCAACGTTCTTCCAGGTGAAATTCGGATTGCGGCCGCTGCGGGCCATTGAACGGGGCCTGACATCCATACGCTCCGGCAAGGCGGAAAATCTGCAGGGAGAATTTCCGGTGGAGATCGAACCGCTGCAAAAAGAACTCAACGCCCTGATCCGCTCCAACCAGAATATCGTCGAGCGCGCACGCACCCATGTGGGCAACCTTGCCCATGCCCTGAAAACACCGCTCAGTGTCATCTCCAACGAGGCCCGGGACCTGGAGAGCGAGTTTTCGTCGAAAGTTCTGGAGCAGGCGGAAACGATGCGCGAACAGATCGGCCATCATCTCGACCGGGCGCGGATGGTGGCCCGGGTAGGCGTGATCTCGAGTGTCACGGAAGTCGACCCGGTCGTGCGGTCCCTGAGCCGGGCGCTGCAGCGCATCTACCAGGAAAAGGGTATCGAGCTGGAAATCCAGTGTCCGGCGAACGTCAAGTTCCAGGGCGAGAAACACGATCTCGAAGAAATGCTCGGCAATCTCCTGGACAATGCATGCAAATGGGCGAAATCAAAGGTTCGCCTCAACGTGCTGATGGATTCGCGCGAGATGTCCACGGACGACAATCTCTTCTCGATAACCGTCGAGGACGACGGTCCCGGACTGGATGCCAAGGAACGGGAACTGGCGGTCAAGCGGGGACGGCGCCTGGACGAAACAAAACCGGGCTCGGGGCTCGGCCTGTCGATAGTTGCCGACCTGTCGCATCTATACAACGGCCGGTTTCAATTGAATAAATCGTCGATGGGCGGGCTTCGGGCCGAACTCCTGCTGCCGGCAACATAGGCGCGGAATCCGAGCATAGTTTCCGGCGAATTCCCGGTTGAGCCTGAACAATGGTCCCAATTTCGCCCGAATCATGTCACTAATGGACTTTAAACCTAGGGTGGATTTCACACTTCAGGGTCGGCCCATACTACCTGGTCGGCAAAGAGCGATCGTCTGAAGCGGATTTGTGAAAATTGGGGAGGAAGGCGATCCGACAGAGATCCTTCCTTGAACTTTGCAAAATAATGGACATTTACATAAAATAACGCAGAACTTATTCATTCAAAGGCCCGGCAGCAGGTATCGGGCAACGGGACCAGGGGGTTTCATGAAAAAATTACGAATTATTGCACTTCTGCTTCTGCCCTTCACGCTGGTGGCGTGTGGTCAGGGCGGTTTTACCAAGCAGGAAGGTGGAACAATTGCGGGCGCGGTTGCGGGCGGCATTCTGGGCAACCAGGTCGGTGGCGGCAGCGGCAAGGTCGTTGCGACGGCTATCGGTATTGTCGCCGGTGGTATCATCGGCAGCGAGATCGGTCGCGCTCTGGACGAAGCAGACCGGCGGCGCGCCTCGGAAGCCGAATACCGGGCCCTGGAATATGGTCAGAGCGGACAGCCAACAGCCTGGCGTAATCCGGATTCCGGCCATTACGGTAACGTCACGGCGGGTAAGCCTTACAAGACAAACAATTCACATTGCCGCGAATACACGCATACGATCTATATCAGTGGCAAGCCTGAGACGATGCGCGGCACTGCCTGCCGTCAATCCGACGGAACCTGGAAGAATGTCGGCTAAGCTCTGGAATTTTATTTGCGGGGCATAGTCTGCCCCGGCCCTTTGCAATCAATTGAAGCGCCTCCCGACGGGGAGGCGCTTTTTTGTTGTGCGACAGCATGCTAAGAGCGTAACGACCGGCGGACGTCCCGTCGATGCGCCCGCGCGAATGAGATGCGATGGACGACAAGATTTGAACGACAAGATATGAACTACAAGGCGTTCAACAAATTCTGCGAAGGATTGCCGGCGACAAGCTATGTCCGGCAGTGGGGGGAATCCCATGTGTGGAAAGTCGGCGGCAAGGTTTTCGCCATCGGTGGCTGGGAGGATGGCGGCCGCGACGACAGTGCGGCACCGGCTTTCACATTCAAGGTTTCTGAAATGGCATATGAGATGCTGAAAGACGAAGAAGGCCTCAGGCCGGCGCCCTACTTCGCATCAAGGGGCATGAAGTGGATCCAGCACCACGGCAAGCCGGGATTGCGGGATGGGG
Organism: Methyloligellaceae bacterium; assembly: GCA_051009705.1. Lineage (GTDB taxonomy): Bacteria > Pseudomonadota > Alphaproteobacteria > Rhizobiales > CAYWUX01 > JANQOC01. The sequence continues at coordinate 4,518 of JBPCWG010000092.1, forward strand.
AACTGAAAAAATATCTGCGGGAATCCCATCGCCTGGCAGCACTCGGATTGAGCAGGAAAAAGCGCCGGGAACTGGGGCTGACTGAGGACAGCTGATCAACGACGAGACAGGCTGCTGAAAAACGCTGTCCTGTGGAAAGGGAAGTCCGGAGGAAACCCCCGCCGACTTGTGGTGCCGACGAGGGTGGTCGGGGGATGGGTAAGGATTTCAGTCAAGCACAGGGACCTTAAACACAGCCTTAAGAAACAGGGTTAAGAGGCATTCACCTTAACGGGCGATGAATTCAAGATTGACGACGATTGCAATGGACTTCGCACAATTGTGATAGAAATTTTCTATGCCCGTCAGGTTGTGGAAACTTTACCGGTTATCGGGCCTGAGTTTCGTCATGTTCCCGTGTGGTCATATTGCTAACACGGTGAGTTGACAATATGACTCCATATTAAGGGTTTTAATCCCAACTTATTGAAATTACATAACGACCTGTATATTCAGGTCTGGTAAATTTACTTGGCAGCACTGGCAACCGGGAGGGCAATGACGTGATATTGTGGCTGATCTTTGCAGCACTGACCGCTGTCGCCATTATCGGTGTGTTCTGGCCCTTTCTGCGTCCCCTGCACGCTTCAGGAAACTGGCGGGAGTTCGATACCCAGGTTTACAAGGATCAGCTGGCGGAGGTCGACGCGGATCTGGACCGTGGTCTGATTGACGCGACCCAGGCGGAAGCGGCCCGGATTGAAATTTCGAGACGACTCCTGGCCAACGAAGATGTCATCAAATCCGCGAAGGACAACAAGGGCGCGAAGGTCGCCGGCGCGCGGTCATTTCTGGCGCAGCCGGCAGTAATTGTTGCGGGGTTGTTTATTCCCGCCGCCAGCCTTGCGCTTTATCTTTCCTATGGGGCACCAGGGCTTCCGGGTCAGCCATTCGTTGCGCGTATGCAGGCCCCCCCGAACACGCAATCCATTGACGTGCTTGTGACGCGTGCAGAAAAGCGCCTCAGGGAACAGCCGGACGATGTCCGCGGATGGCAGGTGATTGCGCCGGTCTATATGCGTCTCAATCGCTATGCGGATGCCGCTAAAGCCTATCGCCGGATTATCGCCATGTCCGGGGAAACCACCAAGACATTAATGGGGCTTGGGGAAGCCCTGGTATTCGGCAATGATGGCCAGGTTACCGCAGCCGCCCACGAGGTTTTTCTTAAAGTCCGCGAACTCGATGCGAATAATAACCAGGCCGTGTTCTGGCTGGCACTCTCCAAAGAACAGAACGGCGACCATGAAGAGGCGCTCAGGGACTGGCGGGCACTGCTCGCTCGCGCCGATGAAAGTTCACCCTGGCGAAAGGTGGTCGAGGGACGCGTGAATACAGTGCTGGCGAAACTGGGCCGGGAACCGGAATTCAAAACGACACGAAGCACCGGGGCACAACCGCAGCAGGAGCGCCAAAACAGAACCGCCGAAGCACAGAGCCAGAACCGTTCAGGCGAAGCAGGGGCCAGCGGATCGCACAATGCCGGACAAAAACAACCTGCCATGCGCGGTCCGAGTTCCGAGGATGTGCAAGCGGCCCGGGAAATGACGCCGCAAGCCCGGCAGGCGATGATCAATTCCATGGTCTCCAGCCTGGCAGAACGGCTGAACAGCGATGGCGGAAGTGTGCAGGAATGGCTACGCCTGTTGCGGGCCTACAAGGTTCTGGGCAAGACAAAAGAAGCGACGGATGCTTACGAGGCGGCGCGGAAAGCTTTTTCGGATGATGAAAATGCCCTGAAAACCCTTGAGCAGACGGCCCGTCAGCTGGGGATCAAAACGGGCTAACGGGAATGGTTGCAAGGGAACAATATTGTGTCGCCGGGTGTATGCAACAGAAGAGACATTGAAGAATAACCAGTTATTTCAATGAGACAACATGGACAAGAAACGACTTAGGCAAAGAGATACGCGATGACCAGAAAACAGATGCGCGGCATTTTTATCGGCGTCGGCGTTGGCGTGCTCGGACTGGCGGCCGTGCTGGTACTGACGGCGCTTCAGGACAGTATCGTGTTTTTTCACAGTCCCACCGATGTGGTGGAGAAGAAAATCGAACCCGGACAGCGGTTCCGTCTCGGGGGACTTGTGGAAGAGGGCTCCGTCAAGCGCGACCAGGGGACGGAGGTCAGTTTTGCGATCACCGATGCCAACCGTACGATCAATGTGCGCTATAAGGGCGTTCTTCCGGATCTGTTTCGCGAAGGCCAGGGCGTCGTGACCGAAGGCAAGCTGACAACCGCGGGTTACTTCCAGGCGGACAACGTGCTGGCCAAGCATGATGAGAACTACATGCCGCCGGAAGTGGCCGACAGCCTGCGCAAGCAGGGGCACTGGCGCGGCGGCGAAGATTCCAAGCCCGCCGATGGCGGCTCTTATGGAAAAAACTAGGCTGGTAAAGGCAAGCGATGACCAAATTGTTATTTCCTGGGGTTTGCCGGGATTGTAAGATTATAAATGGGCAGATCTGGCGAAACGGAGTGAAACAACGATGATCGCTGAAATCGGACATTTTGCTTTAATACTCGCCCTGGCCGTGGCCTGCGTGCAGATGGTGCTGCCGCTGGCCGGTAGCCTGAACCGGTCGCCGCGACTGATGCAGGTGGCGATCCCGGCAGCGGAAATGCAGTTTCTCTTGCTGCTTGTTTCGTTCGCGGCCCTAACCCATGCGTTTGTCGTTTCCGATTTCTCGGTGATTAATGTCGCCACCAATTCCCATTCCTCCAAGCCGATGATCTACAAGATTTCCGGCGTCTGGGGTAATCATGAGGGTTCCATGCTCCTGTGGGTGCTGATCCTCGGTCTGTTCGGGGCAGCGGTCGCGACGTTCGGACGAAACCTTCCCCTGGATCTGCGCGCCAACGTGCTGTCGGTTCAAGCGGCCATCGCGGTCGCCTTCCTGGCTTTTATCGTCTTTACCTCCAATCCGTTTGTGCGGCTTCATCCCGCCCCCGCGGACGGTCAGGGACTGAACCCGATCCTGCAGGATCCGGCGCTCGCCTTTCACCCTCCTTTCCTCTATGTGGGCTATGTCGGTTTTTCCATGGCCTTTTCATTTGCGGTCGCGGCCCTGATCAGCGGCCGAATCGACGCCGCTTGGGCGCGCTGGGTGCGGCCGTGGACACTGGCGGCCTGGCTTTCCCTGACCCTGGGTATCGCCATGGGCTCGTGGTGGGCTTACTATGAACTCGGCTGGGGCGGATGGTGGTTCTGGGATCCTGTGGAAAATGCTTCCTTCATGCCCTGGCTCGCGGGAACCGCATTGCTGCACTCGGCCCTGGTGATGGAAAAACGCGATGCTCTGAAAGTGTGGACCATACTTCTCGCCATCCTCACATTTTCCCTGAGCCTGATGGGTACCTTCCTTGTGCGCTCCGGCGTTCTGACATCTGTTCATGCTTTTGCCGTGGACCCGGAACGGGGTGTGTTCATCCTCGCGATCATGGTCATCTTCACCGGCGGCGCCCTGGCTCTTTATGCCTGGCGCGCACCGATGCTCAAGCGCGGGGGTTTGTTTGCCCCTATCAGCCGCGAAGGCGGGCTGGTGCTCAACAATATCCTGCTGACCACGGCCTGTGCCTCGGTGCTCGTCGGGACCCTTTACCCGATGATTCTGGAAGGGTTCACCGGTGCCAAGATTTCGGTGGGCGCGCCGTTTTTCAATGCCACCTTCGTGCCGCTGATGATCCCGCTGCTGCTTGCGGTTCCCTTTGGTCCGCTGCTCGCCTGGAAGCGCGGTGACATCGCCGGGGCCGCACAACGGCTGATGCTGGCCATGGGTTTGAGTTTTGTCGCAATCGTTGTCTGCTTCGCCCTCTTCTGGCGCGGCCCCTGGCTTGCCCCGTTCGCGATCGGGCTCGGCATCTGGCTGATTGCAGGAGCCATTTCCGAAATCGCCTTCCGTGCGAAGTTCCTCAAGGTTCCCTGGAAAGAGACCTGGCGGCGCCTGCGCAATCTGAACCGGGCGGCCTACGGCACGGCGCTCGGCCATGGAGGGGTCGGGGTGATGGTACTCGGGATAGCCGCGACCAGTGCCTGGCAGCAGGAAAATATTGTCGCCCTGAACCCGGGTGAGTCGTCGGAAATTGCCGGATACACGATCGTGTTCAAGGGTGTGGCACCAAACCGCGGACCGAATTACGAGGAACAGATCGGCCAGTTTGAAGTCCGCGACGGCGGCGTCGTGAAGACGGTGCTTTCACCTTCAAAACGTCGATACCCCGTGGAAGGCCAGGCAACGACGGAAGCCGGGATCTGGGCGCGGTGGAGCGGCGATCTTTATGTCGTGCTCGGTGAAGCGCTTAGCGAAGGGGCGTATACCATCAGACTTCATTTTCATCCCCTTGTGCGCCTGATCTGGATCGGTGCGGTGATCATGGCCCTCGGCGGTCTCGTCTCCCTCACGGACAGGCGACTGCGTGTGGGGGCGCCACGAAAGGTCAAGCGACGCGTGGCCGAAGTGACACCTGCGGAATAGGCCCGCGGAAAAGATCGGTGGAATAGGCCGGCGGAATAGGAATAACGATGACTGGAGCGAAGTCAGAAGAGCGCGGTGTGACCCTGGTCCGGGGACTTGTCGTTGTACGCTGCCTGTTCCTTTGCCTTTCTCTGGTCCTGGCAGTTGTGCTGACGGCGCCGGTCGCCCAGGCCGTGCAGCCGGATGAGGTGCTCGACGATACGGCGCTGGAAGCCCGGGCCCGCGACATCTCCGCGGAACTGCGCTGCCTTGTTTGCCAGAACCAGTCGATCGATGACTCTAATGCACCACTGGCCCGTGACCTTCGAATCCTGGTGCGGGAACGCCTGGTGGCCGGAGACAGCAATGAACAGGCCGTAGAATTTATCGTCGCCCGTTACGGCGAGTTCGTGCTCCTGAAACCGCGTTTCGGAATCAAAACTTTGTTACTTTGGGCAGCGCCGATCCTGTTTCTCATCGTCGCCTTTATCGTCGTTTATCTGAGTTTTCGGGGGCAATCCGGGCGAACGCCGGTGGTTGCCACGCCCAACGCCCTTTCCAGTGACGAACAGGAGCGGCTGGACAAAATCCTCAAGGGAAGTGATTGACCCTTGTCGGACCTCCGGATCCGGCCCACATCATCTGAGATCGAGCATCCGAGAGCAAGGGTGTCTCCCGGTTCATGACCGGACAATAAACAAGCCCACGGGCCCCCGCTCAATGGGACCTTTCAACCAGTTACATCATCGAGACCCGCCATGATTGTCCAAACCTCAGAAGCGAAAAAATCATCCCTGAAACTCAACTTTCCCGGTCATCACGATGAAAACCTGGCCGCTCGTCTCGACCTGCCGGCGGGAGAGCCGCGTGCGTTCGCACTGTTTGCCCACTGCTTTACCTGTTCCAAGGACATATTTGCGTCGGCGCGGGTCGCCAATGAGCTGGCCAAGCGGGGTATTGCCGTCCTGAGGTTCGATTTCACCGGTCTGGGAGCCAGTGAGGGTGAGTTTGCCAACACAAATTTTTCTTCCAACGTCGATGACCTGCTGAAAGCGGCGGACTATTTACGCGAACATTACCGGGCCCCGGAAATTCTCATCGGTCACAGTCTCGGAGGTGCCGCGGTTCTTGCCGCCGGTCCCGATATTCCTGAAGCCAAGGCAAT
>JBPCWG010000093.1:0-16854 GCA_051009705.1 Methyloligellaceae bacterium
AGCCTCATCCCAGCTTTTGTCGATCAGTTTGTGCTCCAGTCCGGTCAGACGCCGGGCGACCGGAGAACAGGCGCCGACCGATATGGCCACTTCTTCGATTCGGGACTCCGGGGATCTAACAAGCCTGACAGCGACCATGACAATGGAGATCACCAGATATTTACGGCTTCCCAGCTTTGAGAATGTGCTGACACCCCGTGCGCTTGACTTTGGAATTATTATTGCCGTTAGCAGTTCACCTGTCCGCCGGGCCGTTTGGCGATTGCCGGTTACAAACTCAGTCAAAGGCAATAATCGCTTGCCCTGAAGGCCGCTGAGTTCAACTTGGGCATCCAATATCATCAAGGCGGGCACACCATCTGCCGCCGGAGAAGCATTGCAAAGATTGCCGGCAATTGAACCCATGTTCTGGATCTGGACAGATCCGACTTCTCGTGCCGCCTGTTTCAGGGCTGTAAAGACAGGAGGTAGTGTGCGCGATCGAACAATGTCTGTCCAACTTGTCAAACCACCGATTTTCCAGGATGTATCTGTTTCTTCGATCCCCCGGATTTCATTAAGACGAGATATGTCGAGGACCGGTTTTTTAAGAGGCCGGTCACCCAAAGCCGGATAGAAGTCCGTGCCACCGGCAAGAATGTCCCAGTGAGCGTCATCAGACAGCAATGTCAGGGTTTCGTCTAAAGACGATGGCTGTACAACCCGCAATATTTCCTCCCAGAACATTACATTGTTAGTACACTAACAATATGCGGTATGCCGGTGAAGTTTGTCAAGCCGCAGAAACGCTCGGTTATTCGGACTCCGAATACACAAAGGCACTGAATCGTTCAATTTGGGAGGGTATCCTGAACGCCGGTTATGAAAGCTCCAGCCCCAGAATCCGTTGCGCGTTGGATTGATAAATTTTCGTGAGGTCTTCTTCGGAGATATCGAGGCTGTCCAGCACTTTTATGGTTTCCCGGATATACATGCTCCCGCCTTCAGGATCAAAGGGAGCATCAGATGCAAACATGATCCGGTCGATATCGAAAAATTCCAGCCCGCACACGGTTGCGGCGCGACTGCCAAATGTGGCGGTGTCCGCATAGAACATCTTGAAATAATCCACGGGACGTTTTTTCATGCGTTTCAGCAAACCCTCGTAATCCTCATCAGCGGTGCGGCTGCCGAACTGATCCAGACCCGGCCCGAGCCGGCCTTCAAAATAGGGCGCCATGGCCCCTAAATGGTGGGCCAGAATTTTGATTTCCGGAAGACGGTCAAAGAGTCCGGAAAAAATCAACCGCTGCATGGCGACACTTGTTTCGTAGGGCCAGCCAAAGGACCACCAGATTTCATAAAGAGATTTGTCTTCGTCAACATAATCGGGAACATTGGCCCCGCGCGCGGGATGCAGAAATATCATGGAGTCCAGTTCCGCCACGCGATCAAAGAGCGGTTTGAATTCCGGCCGGTCCAGGGGCTGGCCATTGACGTTGGTAAAAAATTGTACACCAACCGCCCCCAGTTCCGAGACCGATCGATCCATTTCTGCGAGCGAAGCCGCGACATTGTTCATGGGCAGCGAGGCAACAAAACCTGGAAAACGTCCGCGATATTGATCAACAAGCGACGCCATGCCGTCATTGGCCAGCCGTGCAAGGTCCGGTGTTTCATCCGCAGAGCCCATAATTTCTATGGGCGGTGCCGAAAGGGATAGAATCTGACGATAATCATCCCCAAACTCGGCAAGCATTCGAAACCGGGTTTCTATATCATGGAGAAATGGAATATTCAGCCAGCGCTTAATCTTGCCTTTGTCTTCCACGGTTGCCGCCATGCGATCGAAGAACGGTTTCGGAAAAATATGATTGAAGATATCGATTTTCAACAATTGGGGACCAGCCTTTGATTGCCTGAAGCCAATGCGCTTCGCCTGTTTCAAGGTGCGCATATCACAACAGTCTAATGGCTAAGTCCCGGCCTGTCAGCCCAATATCCAACAGGTCTTCACGGAACGGTGCTATTGAATCGGGGCCTAGCCACCTTCGCAGGAAAGGGCGATATCAATGACTTTGCTTGTCTTGAGTTCGGCTTTGCCCTGGGTGGCATCACTGATACATTTTTCAAGGGCCATGGCCGCTTCGCTGTCTTCCCGGCCGGAAACTTTTTTTATGAGAACACCGGATGCTTGCTGCCGGATTACCGGATCGGCGGCCCACCAGTCTCCGATGGTGCCGGATTCAACAAGAGAATTCGGCGACATTTGCGCAAGCGCGGGAGTAACCGCGAGGAATAACAATAAGGTTAGGGATTTCATTGCTTCACCTTGTTCCTGAAAAAAGGAATTCTATCGGAAATTTCCGTTTGAATTGTGATGTAATAGCAAGAAGACATCACAACAAGGCGAAAATCAGCTTTAATTCAGCTACAGGTGCGCACTGGTACTGCCCCTGACCGACTCTTTATCCGTCCAGTCCAGCTGTGCTTTCAAGTTCCGTATATCGAGCTCCCGCGCCTCAATAGCTTTCTGTAAGAGCCTGATCTGGCGATATTTTTGAGCGTCGTAGGATAGACTTTGAATGAGTTGCCGATTGGTTCTGATTTGATTCAGATTTTCTTCAATGAGATCCTGAATGTGCGCTGCATGATCTTCGTACATACACTTACTACCACAATTGCTAACTAAACCGGGGCCATGCTAGCGAAAGGGAGTTAACAAAATTTATACTTTGATTTTAGAAATAAAAAATCACACCTATCGCGAACTTGTCACAGTCCATTCAAATCAGATAACAAGTTCGGACGTACCGGGGCGGTCCGTCGATGGGATCCCGCTCGAACGACGTTCTAGTAATGAGGTCAAAAGCTCAGATGAATGCCGTCATAAGTCGCTTCTGACAGAGATTCACGGATCCAGCGTCCCGGTACGACTTCGCACTCAAATATTTTTCTGAACTTCCTTATAATCGATCCGACTTACTTGACCATTTCTTCCGAGGAAAATTGAAATGACGGACATTGACGAATTAAAACTGAGAATAGAAGGTCTCGTTCCCGAAGGGCAGGATCTGCACCGCAATGCCTTGTTCGAGGGATTGTATGAGTCCCTGCCGAGAGATCCGCAAGCCAGTATTCTTGTCTACACCGCAGAAATCCGACCCTTGGGATTTACCAATCCCCATGCACACAATGGCGCGACCTTCTTTTTAGCCTTGCAGGGACAATTTGAAGCGCATTTTGAAGAAGGCGTTCTCATTCGCGCCAAGGCAGGTGATGTTTACTCCGAACCCATCGGCAAGGTGCACCGGGGACATAATCCGCATCCAACCCTGCCTTATCTGTGTGTCGCCTTTTGCGCAACCTCCCCGGACAGGGAACATGTCACCAATGTTCCGGCTATGGATAACGACCCGATGAACGGCAAGTAACAGGGTCTCTCAGGAGAACAATCCAGAACTGGATCCAGCCCGGGGACCAGCTAACGCCGGCCGAACAATTTTTCGATGTCGGCCAGGCTGAGTTCCACATAGGTCGGGCGTCCATGATTGCACTGGGCCGAATTCGGTGTCGCTTCCATCTGTCTCAAAAGCGCATTCATTTCATCCCCGTTGAGAATGCGGCCGGAGCGGACACTGCCGTAACAAGCCATTTTTGCAAAGACCTCGTTCAGCCGTTCCTTCAATCTCAACGTGCCCTCAAAATTCTGGATTTCCTCGGCAATATCCCGGACCAGTTGCCCGATATCCGCCTTGTCCAGAAGCACTGGAATTTCCTGTACCGCTATGGCCCGGGGACCAAATTTTTCGACAACGATACCAAATTCCTCCAGTTCTCCCGCCCTCGACATAAGAGCCTCTTCCAACTCTTGATCGAGCTCTACAATTTCTGGAATGAGAAGCCCCTGTCTCTCAATGCCATGGGTCTCCAAGGCGTGCTTCAGAGCTTCGTAGACTAATCTCTCATGGGCTGCATGCTGATCCACAATAACAATCGAATCCGTTGTCTGGGAAACAATATAGTTTTTGTGAAGCTGAGCCCGTGCGGCACCCAAGGGCTGAGTAAGATCCTCGGGTTTCAAGGCAGCCCGCGCAGGAGCCGTGTCCCCACTTGGCAAATCCAACCCTTCGATGGGGGCCTGAGCACGTTCAGCCAGTGCCATGTTTATATGGTTCGAGACATTCGGTTGCCTTCCACCAAATCCGGATTCCTTTCCCCTTTGCGTGGCCAAACCGAGCCGGGTAATGGTATTGTCTCCCAGTACGGATGACGACCTGAACCCGGCCTCGACAAGGGCGTTCCTGAGGGCGCTGACGATCAAACCCCGCACAAATCCGGAATCCCGGAACCGCACCTCAGTCTTGGCCGGATGGACATTGACATCCACTTCAGCGGGGGGAATATCCAGAAACAGGGTCAACATTGGGAAACGGCCATTGGGGAGAAGGTCACTATAGGCGGCGCGTACAGCACCAATCAGCAACTTATCTTTTACCGGCCGGCCATTGACGAACAGGTATTGCCATTGCGTCGTCGCCCGGTGAAAAGTCGGCAATCCGGCAAAGCCACTTAGCTTTACCCCTTTCCGTTCCTCCGAAACAATCTGGGCATTGTCAACAAAATCCTTACTGATAATCCGTCCAAGTCTGTTCAAGAGTGCATGATTATCATGGATATTTGCGGGCTGAACACTGAACCCCTTACGTTCTCCGGTGGTCAAATCAAAAGCAACATGCGGGTGGGCCATGGCCAGGCGTTTGATGACATCGGAAATTGCGGCATTCTCCGCACGTTCCGATTTAATGAATTTCAGTCGCGCCGGGGTTGCGAAGAAAAGGTCCCGCACTTCGATTTCCGTGCCGCGGTTCAAGGCCACCGGTCTGGGTTCGGTTTTCCTCCCCGCCGATACCCGGACTTCGAAGGCGTCCGCATCCCCGAAACGGCTCTTGATAGAAAGTTTGGCAACTGAACCGATGGACGGCAGGGCTTCACCGCGGAAGCCGAGTGTGGAAATATTTACGAGACTGTCATCGCTGAGTTTCGAGGTGGCATGACGCTCGACACACAAGGAGAGATCCGATAGATCCATTCCGTGCCCGTTGTCAGTCACGCGAATGAGCTCCATGCCGCCTTTACTGGTCACGATCTCGATGTGGTCAGCGCTTGCGTCGATCGCATTTTCAACCAGCTCTTTCACGACGCTTGCGGGCCGTTCGATAACCTCACCGGCCGCTATGCGATTGATTGTCGAGGATGAGAGTTGCTGAATAGCCAAAGGAGCCTCACACACAAAACGGCGGTTAGCCGGATTTCGCAAGCCGTTTCTTCGCCAAAATTTTACCCGTCTCAACAGCCGGTTGATCGAAAGGATCAATGCCGAGCAGTCCGGCAGCGAAGATCGTTTCCAACATGAAGTGCATCAGAAGTTCGCCAACGGTTTCTTCGTCAAACGGATCCAGGTCAATCGTCCGGACAGCTCTCCCGGCGCCCATCAGAGCCTGTCCGATAGCATGTTGCTGGGCATCAACAAGATCACCCATTTGCCGGTTACCGAGATAATCAAGCCCGGTTTGGGCGGCCAGATCCGCAGGGATGCCAGGACCTGTTCCCGCCACCGATGTGCGAATGATATTGACCATCAGCGTGTTGGGACCATCCATATAAAGCTGCAACTGGCTGTGTTGATCGACGGGTCCCAGATTCGCGATGGGATAGGTGCCTTCCCCTTGCTTTCCGAGACTCTCGGCCCAAAGCTGGACGAACCACCGGGAAAACCGTTCCAACCGGTCCGCATAAGGGAACATGACAATATTCGACACGTTGCGGCATTTTGACAAGCCGATGGTGACAGCTGCCCCTAAGGCCGCCGGGCAATCACCGGGTTGATCGGCGGTCAACATCGCTTCGACGCTCTTGCATGCACCCCGCCGCAGAGCTTCGACGTCCAGTCCCCGCGCCAGGGCCGGGAGCAGACCGACATTTGTGAGCACTGAATAGCGGCCACCGACACCAGGATTGTGATCGAGCATGGTAACCCCGAGTTCCTGGAACAATGTGCGCAGAGGATTCGCGCCACTTTCAACACCGGGTTCGGTCAGTCCGAGAAACAGATGGGGGATTTTTGCTTCCAATCCCCGGTCCCGGATAGCGTCGAGGGTCGCCAGGGTTTGAACCAGGGTTTCACCGGTTCCCCCGGATTTGGATGTGACAATAAACCTTGTCTTTTCGAACTCCAGCCGTTCCAGCGCCAATCCATAAGTTCGGGGATCCAGGTTGTCATAAAATCGCACCCTCGGAAGATCTTGCCTGGAGGGTCCCTGGTCTCCCGGGATCGACCATCCGCCGAACTGCGCCAGGGTCTGACCGCCGAGGCTTGATCCTCCGGTTCCAAGAAATACGATTGTCTCCGCATCAGTGGAAATTTTTTGCAATACTGCACGCGCTGCCGCTATGTCGCCCGTCTGTTCCGGAACATGTAACAGCGGCAGGGTATTCTCATGGTAAGCCTGTTTCAGAGCATCGAGGGATGATTGCAGAAGCGACAAATTCTGATCAAGTTCGCTCTCCGTCAATCCCGAAGGACCGATTGATGCGTTAAGACATCCATCTAGAGACTGAAATACCCCCATTTGATCACGCGGCTCCCCACTAGGATTGTTCTCCCGGCCCAAACTGGCCCATCATAGGCCGCGTTCGGTTACCCCCATGGGGTTATTATCCGTGCTATTTCACGCGGCCTCAGCGAGTCCTGCTTTAGCACAGTTCAATCCGCGATGAAATCGCCTCGGAGAAATTATCCCGGCGTGTTTTTGGACTTCTTGGGAAGGTCCGTCGGTTTTCCAACGATTGTAATGATCAAATCGTCGGATTTGAGCAATTGTGCCGCGACCCGCTTGATATCTTCCAAAGTGACCTTCTCGATATTCGCATTTCGCTCATCGATATATTTCACACCGAGATTCTCAATCTGTATCCACAGGAGTTGAGAAGCGATTTTAGAACTCGTATCGAATCGCAGGGCATAGGAACCCGTAAGATATTGCTTGGCATTTTCCAGCTCATCTGCCGTCGGCCCATTCTTTGCTATGTCCTCGAATACTTCACGAATGACCTGCAGCGACTTTCCAATCGACTTGTTTTCTGTGGCAACGCCGCCGATATAGGCGGAACCTCGGCGATAGGGAGAGAGGTAGCTGTAGACGGAATAGGCCAGTCCCCGTTTCTCGCGTACTTCTTCCATCAGCTTGGAGGAAAAACCACCCCCACCGATAATGTAGTTCAGGATATAAGCAGGAATAAAATCCTTATCGTCCCGTTTGAGGCCGATACGGCCAAACTGGGCAACCGATTGGGGAACATCCATCTCAATGACTTTTGTCACCGGCCCTTTCGGCGGTGCCGCTTCCGCGACCTTGTTCAGGGTCGATTTCTTCGGCAGTTGTCCGAAAACGTCGTCAAGAAGTTTGCCGAGGCGTTCTTCTGAAATATCCCCGACAACTGCGACTGTCAGGTTATCCCGGGCGAAGTTATTATTAACAAAACTCACCAGATCATCGCGCGTAATTTTAGAGAGTGATTGTTCGTACCCTTTGACCGAACGCGAATAGGGATGGGCCTCAAACGCCAGCTTGAACCATTCCCGGGCGGCAATCTTGTTGGGGTCGTTGAGATCGAATTTCAATCCGGTAATGATCTGTCTCCGGATACGCTCCAGGGCATCCTGATCAAATCGCGGTTTGGTCAGGGCCAGGCGCAGAAGCTCAGACGATTTGTCCAGACGATCAGAAATCGTTCTGAAGCCGCCGGCAAATACATCTCTGGATGCATCAAAATTTATTTTGACCGAGACTTCCTCAACTTTTTGCTGGAACTCCGTCGATGATAAATCGCCGGCCCCTTCGTCGAGCATGCCGGAAACGAAATAGGCAACGCCTTCCTTATCGGCAGGATCCTGAGACGCTCCACCGCGAAATGCAAACCGCATGGAGACAACCGGAACGGAATGCTCTTCCACCAGCCATGCCTTAATGCCCGACGGGCTCGTAACTTCTTTGATGTTCATCGCATGCGCCGAAATATTGGTTAGAGTGAAGATCGTTAAAGCTAAAACTGCAACCGCAAGAATATGGACTCTAGACGGGTTTACCGATAGTTCTGCTGGACTTTTCATCAATTTTCTCACGATTTTGATTCGACTGAAGATTGAGGCTTTGATTTTTCAGCTGGTTTCTGAGGCAGGAGCGTACCCGTAACCGATCGCTCCAGGTTCAGATATTTTTCCGCAACCTGCTTTACATCTTCGACAGTGATCTGCTTCAGTTTTTCCGGCCATTGCTTAATTTCCTGGACCGACCGGCCATTGACAAGACCCCAGCCATATCGGCGGGCCAGACTCGTTTGGCTGTCGGAGCCGTAAATATACTCGGCGATGTACGCATTGCGGGCACGATCCAGTTCTTCCTGGGTGACACCCTTTTCCTTGACCTCGGCAACCACCAGATCGATAGCTTTCTCAATATCGCCGACAGGCACCGCACCGGAGGAAACCCCGTAGAGGCCTAAGCGCCCGGAATCCAGTCCGGAACCTGAATACCAACCGCCGACGGCAGACGCGATTTTCTGATTGACGACGATTTCCTTATACAGCCGGCTGGTTGTGCCGGAAGCCATAATCTTCATGAGAAGGTCCAGGGCTTCGGCTTCCCGGCCCTCCGCGGTTGTGTAACTCGGGGCAAGATAGAACCGCTGCACCGTCGCCTGACCAGCGCGAGGGTCCACCATATCCAATCTGCGGGCAATACGGGGTCCAGGCTCTTTCGGTCGGTTTCGTGTAAAGGCGGAGGAATTCGATTTGACCAGGCCATAGGTCTTATCCGCCAGTTTTTTCACATCCTTCGCTTCGACATCGCCGGCGATGACGACGATCGCATTTTTAGGTGCGTAGAACTTTTTGTAGAACGCAACCGCATCGGTGAGGTTCAGATGACGAATTTCATGCTCCCAGCCGATGACCGGAATTCCATAGGGATGGGCCAGGTACAGCGATGCCAGCATTTGCTCGTTCAAAATGCTGGAAGGATCGTTTTCCACGCGGGAACGTCTTTCTTCCTGCACGACCTTCCGTTCGGTCACGACATCCTCTTCATCCAGCTGCAAATTCACCATGCGATCCGCTTCCATCTCCATCACAAGTGGAAGCCTGTCCTTGGCCACACGCTGAAAATAGGCCGTCGCATCCTGACTGGTGAAAGCATTGTCCTGACCGCCATTGCGGGCGATTATTTTTGAGAATTCGCCGGGCGGGATTTTTTCCGTGCCCTTGAACAGCAAGTGTTCGAGAAAGTGAGCAATCCCCGACTTCCCCGGAGGTTCGTCGGCGGCACCAACCCTGTACCAAACCATGTGGGTTACAACAGGAGCCCGGTGATCCTCGATAACGACAAGTTTGACACCGTTATCGAGCGTGAATTCGGTAATTTCTGAAGTGGCCTGAGCAGGCGCAGTCATTATGTTCATGGTAGCAACCAGCATTGTGAAAAGACCAAGAAATCCTAATCTGAAATATACACCTGATCGGGAAGTGCGCATCATTTGCTTCATCCTAAATTTTCGGCGCTAAAAGTGGACATAAAACCATCGTTCCGTTGAAATGATGTTATCTGCCACGCTGTCAGAGGCCGTTTCTGGACAATATGGTTAAAAGACTCTTGGATAATTGGATCATGTCACTCTGAGATGGGCAATTGTCAAGCGCATGCAACCCGGCACCTGGGAATGATAACAGCAACGTTACCGGGAAATATCGTGATTAGTCGTGAAAAATCAACGCGATCGCATCGCGGGATCAGCAAAATTAAATTTACGTAAGAAACTAGTTCGACGGGAAATCACTATCTTCGTCGGATTCCGCTTTGCGATACTTTTCGTTGACCTTCTTATTTTTGAACAATCGCGATTCCGTCGGATCCTCGCCCGTCAACGCCAGCTGCCGCAGGCGTTCTTCTTCGGAAATTTTAGGTTCCTTGTTGGCGTCAAGCTCTGCTTCAAGGGCCCTGGCTTGTTTATCCGGGTCATTGGGCCACTGTTCGGTTGATGCAACTGCTTTGTTGGAACCGGGCTTCGGGAGATTCTTGACATTCGGGGGAGCAACAAGGGGACCCCTTTCAGACATCTGGGGCTCCAAATTCTGTTTTTTCCCAATCCCCAGGGTCTCAGCGACCAGCTCACCGCCTGGCATGTTCAATTCAACATCGTATCCGCAGCCGGTCAGGCTGGCGAACATCAATACACCTGCTAAACTCCAAAATTTCTTTCTCAGATTTTCCATGAAGCTTTGCCCGTAATCCCCTGGTATTTCTGCGTTTATTCTGCCAAAGCTACTTGTGTACCTGCTTTGTTAATCAGCAATAGACAGCCTTTTAGGCTTTTTTGCGACTCTCCACGAGCAAATCATACAGGAGTCCGATGACCCCGGCAACTATCGCGACATCGGCGATATTGAAAACATACCAGTAAAAACCGAATGCATGGAGAGAGAAAAAGTCGGCCACGGCCCCGTAGATCAGCCTGTCTATACCGTTTCCTAGCGCGCCACCGATGATCAATCCCAGGGAAACCGCCGATAATCTGGTTTCGCTACGCGCCAGTACCAGGATCAAGACGAGGCTGGCCAGAATGGACACGCCCACGAGAAAGAAGCGTCCAGCTTCGGAATCCTGTTGAAAAAGGCCATAACTGATGCCTCGGTTCCAGACCATGACGAGGTCGAAGAAGGGTGTAACCCGGACTATTCCCTTCTCCGCAATATCGAATACATGGAGCATCCAGGATTTGTGAATTTGATCAATTACCAGAGCACCAATCGCAAACAGGAGACCCGAATAACTGAACCGTCCCCAAAATAGTGTCATCGACCGAATACTCCTTTTTGGCCGTTCATACTTTTTTGGTCTTTCTGGATCCCATCAACTTTAAAAGAGCGCATGGGGTCGACATATAAGTTAGGTTCCATTCGCGCTATCGAATTGACGAACGGCTTCTGCATCTCTCAGACTAAGGTCGGGAAATTCCGGATCTTTTCCGACATCCTCACCAATTTTCCACGACCGCGCGCACTTACGCCCCTGGGCCATCTGGCTTACGACACCGACACCGGCAACATCCTCCAGCTTGAAGGCTTCCGCGGGAACCGATTGATCGCTCAAGCTGGCCTGACTGGTGATAAATATTTCCGCTATATCGACGGTTTCCAGTACTTTTTTCAACTCAGAGTTGGTGATGTAAACGACGGGCGCTGCCTCCAGGCTGGAACCGATGCGTTTTTCCTGCCGTTCAATTTCGAGCGCGCCGGTCACCACGCGCCGAACCATACGGATTTGCTGCCAGCGTTCCGCCAGAGAATCATCTTTCCAATCCCCGGGTATTTCGGGAAACTGGCACATGTGTACCGATGCTTTGTCTTCCGGATTCCGCGCAAGCCAGGCTTCCTCCATTGTGAAACAGAGTACGGGTGCGAGCCAGGCGGTAAGGCAGTCGAACAAATGATCAAGCAAGGTAAGCGATGACTTCCTTACGACGCTGTTGATCGGATCGCAATAAAGTGCATCCTTGCGTATATCAAAATAGAACGCCGATAGCTCTACCGTAGAAAAGTGAAACAGGGCCTGGAACACGCGTTTGAAGTCAAAATCATTATAGGCCTGTCGAACCAGGACATCGAGCTCATGCAGACGATGCAACATGTAACGCTCGAGTTCCGGCATATCCCCGGGCGCAACTTTGTCGGTCTCCTGGATATGAGCGAGGTTTCCCAGCAAAAAGCGGATCGTATTCCTGATTTTCCGGTAGCCATCGACATTTGTCTTTATGATTTCCGGACCGATTCGCAGATCCTCGGAATAGTCCGAACTCAGTGCCCACATGCGCAGGATTTCTGCTCCGTTCTGCTTGATGATATTCTGGGGGGCAACGATGTTTCCAAGAGACTTTGACATTTTGCGGCCATCTTCAGCCATCACGAACCCATGGGTCAGGACCGCTTCATAGGGAGCCCTGCCCCGCGTCCCACAGGATTCCAGCAGCGAAGAGTGGAACCAGCCACGGTGCTGATCCGAACCTTCCAGATAGAGGGAAGCCGGCCATTGCAGATCCTCGCGATCCTCAAGAACGAAGCTGTGAGTTGAACCGGAATCGAACCAGACATCGAGAATGTCGGTGACCTGTTCCCAGTCCTCGGGTTTATCAACTAAACCCTCCAGGAATCGCTGGGCCGCTTC
This sequence comes from Methyloligellaceae bacterium, assembly GCA_051009705.1. GTDB lineage: Bacteria > Pseudomonadota > Alphaproteobacteria > Rhizobiales > CAYWUX01 > JANQOC01. The sequence continues at coordinate 12,258 of JBPCWG010000093.1, forward strand.
CGGTTGAAACCAGGCGTCCGCTCCTTCATCGGAAAAAGCGGTGATGATACGATCGATAAGCGCCTGCGATTTTTCAAAATCACGCCCTGGCAGAACCTGTCCGGACTTCTTATTGACAAACACTGTTATCGGCACTCCCCAGGCGCGCTGGCGGGAGATCACCCAGTCGGGGCGGTTCTCAATCATAGAATGGATTCGGTTTCGCCCCGGTTCGGGAACGAATCGAGTGTCGTCGATAGCCTGCAGGGCCAATTCCCGGATTGTCGCATTGTCAGAGGCATTATCTACAGCAATGGGCTTATCGATGGCGATAAACCACTGCGGTGTATTGCGAAAGATCACCGGTTTTTTGGAACGCCAGGAATGAGGATAAGTATGTTTGAGCCGGCCTCTTGCGATCAGGGCTCCGACATCTGCAAGCTTGCCGGCAACGGCCTCGTTGGCGTCGCCAAACTTGCCTTTGTCATCGATGACCCGCTTTGGTTGATCACCGCCAAACATGGGCACGGACTCGAAATAGAAGCCATCGGCGCCAACCGTGTGCGGCACTTCGGAAATACCGGCTTCTTCAAAAGATTTCTTATTGTCTTCGAACAGATTGTAGTCGTCCGCCCCGTGGCCCGGCGCACAATGCACGAATCCCGTACCGGCATCATCAGTGACAAAATCACCGGCGTAGAGGCGCACTTCAAAGTCATAACCGTGGCCGTGAAATGGATGATGGCAATGGGTGATTGTCGCGGGATCAACGGTACCGACCCGCTTCCATTCGTCAATGCGAGCGGCTTCCCTAACGGATTCGGCCAGTCCCTCAGAAAGAATGTATTTTTCGCCGACACCCGCCCAATTGTCGTCAGCGGCCTGTGTCACCTCGTAAACACCATAAGAGATTGCTTTTGAATAGGCGATGGCTCGGTTGCCAGGAATCGTCCAGGGCGTTGTGGTCCAGATGACGACGTTGGCCTCTTCAATGTCCTCGCCTTCGCTTGTCTGCAAGGCACCTTGAACCGGGAATTTTACCCAGATTGTGGGACTCGAATGGTCTTCATACTCTACCTCGGCCTCAGCAAGAGCGGTGCGTTCAACAACCGACCACATCACCGGTTTAGAGCCGCGATAGAGGGATCCGTTCATTGCGAACTTCATCAGTTCTCCTGCAATCCGGGCCTCGGCTGCATAAGACATTGTCGTATAGGGATTGTCCCAGTCCCCTTCTACACCCAAACGCTTGAACTCTTCCCGCTGAATGTCGATCCAGTTATTGGCAAAGTCTCGGCACTCCTGCCGAAAGTCGACAATCGGCACTTCATCCTTGTCTTTGCCTTTGGACCGATATTGTTCCTCAATCTTCCATTCGATGGGCAACCCATGACAGTCCCAGCCGGGAACATAAACGGAATCATGGCCCATCATCTGTTGCGACCGGGTTACCGCATCTTTCAGGACCTTGTTCAGCGCATGGCCGATATGCAGATTGCCGTTGGCATAGGGGGGGCCATCATGAAGAATAAATTTTTCCCGGCCCTTTGACTGCGTCCGCAACTGCTTGTGCAACTCGATATTTGACCATCGCTGCAGAAGTTCCGGTTCCAGTTTTGGCAGACCGGCTTTCATGGGAAATTTGGTTTGCGGCAGGAAGAGCGTTTTTCTCCAGTCCCTGCCTGCTTCCTGATCAAGTGTCTTTGTTTTGTCCGACATAATCTTAACGTACCGATCTGAAAATAAAGTCAAATCTGTTGAAGGTTTAGAGTTTCCAACGGCCGGGTAAGCAATACTGATACGGCGCGACGTCCGTGAAAAGGATTTGCTGTCCCCCAATAATTCCAAGGGAAACTAGTTGTCCTTGAGGTGGAACTCAAGTGCTGAAATCTCAATTCGTACCGGATTTTTCCGGCACTTCACTGGCCTCTGCGAGGATGCTGCGGATTTTGCTGCAATCTTCCTGCATTTGCCTCTTAAGTTGTTCTTCACTTTCAAAGGAACTGTCCCCCCTGAGAAAATCGATAAATTCTATCGTAATCTGCTCTCCGTAAAGATTTCCCTGAAAATCGAATATATGCGTCTCAAGAATTGGCACCCCATCGTCGAATGTGGGACGGGTGCCAAGATATGCGGCACCGGAATATTTTTGCCCCTCCAGGAACACATGAACCGCATAAATTCCATGCATAAGATTTTGTCCCCTGAGCAACTTGATATTGGCCGTGGGAAAACCGAGGTGGCGACCTCTTTGCGCGCCCTTGATGACATTCCCCTCGACGCGCCACCAGCGTCCAAGGGCACAGGCCGCGGCGCGAACGTTCCCGGACCTCAAATCATCCCGGACGGAACTCGATGAATAAATTCGGTCCGCCCGCCCCTGGGGGTCGACAACTCGGACATCAAAGCCGTGAAATTTCCCGAGTTCAATCATAAGCTCGGGTGTACCTGCCCGTTTGGCTCCGAAATGAAAGTCGTACCCCATAACCAGTCCCCCGAGCTTTAATCGGTCGACCAGTATATTTCTTACAAATTCTTCCGGCGATAACCTGGCCATGTTCGCGTCAAATTCGAATACAGCGGCAATGTCCATTCCCGCCTGGTCGAACAGCGCCATCCTCTGATCGAGGATGGTCAACTGGAAGTACGGCGTGTCGGGATTGAAAAACAGCCGCGGATGAGGATCAAAATTTATGACTCCCGCGGTCTTGTTCAGGGAACCGGAAGTTTCGGCGACAAGACCGAGCAGGCTTTGGTGCCCAAGATGGACGCCATCGAAATTACCGATTGCGTAGACGCCACCGAAATATCGTGGGTTCAGTTCGTGTCCTGGGCGAAGAACTTCCATAGGGGATCGCTATATCGATGTAGCCCAACAATCAAGCTCTTAGTTCTTAGGGTTTGCAAAGTACCGGTTGCGGAGGATCGCGTTACAACCGAGACGGAACCATCAGAACGGCTTCGCCATCGAGAACGGTTTTCCCGTTGACCGAGCAATCACACTCAAGAATGACGCGGCCGCGTTTTTCGATCAGCTCCTTTACCGTTGCCGTGGCAACGACATTATCCCCAATTTTGACCGGTGCCCGAAAGTTCAAACTTTGAGAAACATAGATACATCCGGGTCCCGGTAGTTTGGTACCGAGAAGGGCGGAAATAAGACTCGCTGTTAGAATGCCGTGGGCAATGCGTTCCTTGAAGATAGTACCGGCAGCATATTCCGCATCCAGATGGACCGGATTATTGTCACCGCTAACCTCGGCAAAGCATTCGATGTCTGATTCTGAAATGATTTTCTGATGCACGGCTTCCATTCCTACATCAAGATCTTCGAAAAAGTAACCCGAGACAATCGCAGTCGTCATCGTCAATATCCCCAATAAACCCCAGCAAGAATCATTTTATCGCTGCAGCGCAGCATAGCCGAGCATCTATGGCACCGCAATAGCGAACGGGCAACAATTTAAAGAATTGGTTTATCAGGAGAAAATCGCATTAACTTTATTTTTAAACTGATTTTGTAAGTTCGCCTGAAGCAAGCAGTGACAAACTGTTGTTGAGTGCATTTGAATTCGATCCTGTTTTCAAATGAATTGGGTGAGTATCGGGGGGTTTTCCAAGCCTTCCAAGAGTATCGGGGATAGGAACAGCGTAATGGCGATTGATCTCTCAATGCCAGTTTTGGTTGTCGACGACTACAAAACTATGATCCGGATAATCCGGAATCTTCTCAAACAACTTGGCTTCAACGATGTTGACGATGCCGCAGATGGCACGGAAGCATTTGAAAAGCTTCAGAAAAAGCAATACGGACTCGTTATCTCCGACTGGAATATGGAGCCAATGACGGGCTACGAATTGCTGAAGCAGGTGCGTTCGGATGAAGCACTCGGGAAAACACCATTCATAATGGTCACAGCCGAGAGCAAGACCGAGAACGTCATCGCAGCCAAAAAAGCCGGGGTTTCAAATTACATTGTGAAACCATTTAATGCGCAGACGCTGCAGAGCAAAATCGCAGCGGTATTTGGCGATTAGTCTTCTCAGGCCCGCACAAGACAAGTGTGGGCTTTTTCAATTCTTAATATCAGGAGAGGCTTATGAGTAAGCCAGGTACATCCGTGTTGAGCGCTGATATACACACGCCAGCAGACGCGGAAAAGTCAGTCGAGACAAAAGAGACGAGTCTAATCGACATATTGTCCATGACTGAAGATTCAGTAGCATCTCTAAAATCGGCACTAAAGCATTTCGACGGTTCTATCTACACAGAATTTCGCGCTATCGCTGAACAAATCAATCAGACGAAGTCGGAAATTTCCAAGCTGGGCAACAACGGTCGGCATCCGGATCGCATACCCGAGGCCGGGCGCGAACTACAGGCCGTCGTAAGCGCTACGGAAGAAGCTACCAACCAGATAATGGAGTGTGCTGAAACGATCATGACGGCAGATCCAAGCAGTCCGGCAACCTACCACAATATTATCAACGACAACATAATGATGATATTTGAAGCTTGTTCCTTTCAGGATATTACGGGCCAACGTATATCCAAGGTCGTTGAAACCCTGACTTATATCGACAAGCGGGTAAACCAGTTCGCGGACACGCTCGAATC
>JBPCWG010000094.1:0-10282 GCA_051009705.1 Methyloligellaceae bacterium
CACTGAAAGAGGTGGTTATCCCCGCCGGTTCCAACAAGGTGATTTTTTTACTGGCACCTGTTGTGACGGCGGTACTCGCCTTGTCCGCCTGGGCGGTGATGCCTGTTGCTGAAGGTTGGGTGATCGCCGATATCAATGTCGGCATCCTCTATATTTTCGCAATTTCATCACTTGGTGTTTACGGCGTCATTATGGGTGGATGGGCTTCAAATTCAAAATACCCATTTCTAGGTGCTCTGAGGTCGGCGGCGCAGATGGTTTCTTACGAAGTGTCGATCGGTTTTGTCATCATAACGGTTCTGCTGTGTGTGGGTTCGCTGAATATGACCGACATCGTCCTTGCTCAAAAAGGGGAATGGGGTCTCTTCAACTGGTTCTGGCTGCCACTATTTCCCATGTTCGTGGTGTTTTTTATATCAGCACTTGCCGAAACCAACCGCCCGCCTTTTGATCTGCCGGAAGCGGAATCGGAACTCGTAGCCGGTTATATGGTGGAATATTCTTCAACACCTTATTTGCTTTTTATGCTCGGTGAATATGTGGCGATTGTCATGATGTGCGCGCTGACGACGACCTTGTTCCTGGGGGGGTGGCTACCACCGTTCGATATTGCACCATTAAACTGGATACCGGGTGTTATCTGGTTCCTGGCCAAGGTTTGTTTCGTGTTTTTCATGTTTTCCATGGTCAAAGCCATGGTCCCCCGATATCGCTATGATCAATTGATGAGACTGGGTTGGAAAGTTTTCCTTCCCCTTTCGCTGTTCATGGTCGTGGCGGTGTCCGGAATTCTGCACTTTTTTGATCTGGCGCCCTAGAGTACTAAAAATAGGACTGGAGAAGTAGGGAAAGATAATGGCTCGAATTGCACAGGCAGCAAAATCACTACTCTTGGCGGAGTTTGTGTCGGCGTTCTTTCTGACCCTTAAGTACATGGTCAAGCCGAAAGCGACGATCAACTATCCTTATGAGAAAGGACCATTGAGTCCACGTTTCCGGGGAGAGCATGCTCTGCGGCGTTATCCAAATGGTGAAGAGCGGTGCATTGCCTGCAAACTCTGCGAGGCGATCTGCCCGGCGCAGGCGATTACGATAGAGGCCGGCCCGCGCGGCAATGACGGAACCCGGCGCACAACCCGGTATGACATCGACATGGTGAAATGTATTTACTGCGGATTCTGCCAGGAAGCCTGTCCCGTGGATGCCATTGTAGAAGGTCCGAACTTCGAATTCGCCACCGAAACCCGCGAGGAATTGTATTACAGCAAGGAGCGTTTGCTCGCCAATGGCGACCGCTGGGAACGGGATATTGCCCGTAACATTTCACTGGATGCTCCTTATAGGTGATCGGCACAAACTGTAATCGGCACAAAAATGGCTGCCATGGAAATTTGAGAGAGACGAAACGATGTTGAGTGGCTTATTTTTCTATCTGTTTTCGGCAATGATCGTCGCCAGCGCCTTTATGGTGATTACCGCACGAAATCCCGTGCATGGTGTCTTGTTTCTTATCCTGGCCTTTTTCAATTCCGCCGGATTGTTCCTGCTGCTCGGAGCCGAGTTTCTGGCGATGATCCTGGTTATCGTTTATGTGGGCGCCGTGGCGGTCCTGTTCTTGTTTGTGGTGATGATGCTTGATGTCGACTTCGCCGAGTTGCGGGCTGGATTTATCAAATATCTGCCTTTTGGAGCGACAATCGGAATCATCCTCCTGATCGAACTGATTATGGTTCTCGGTGGTTGGGCGATTTCTCCGGAATTGAAATCGACCGTCGCCGCACCTTTTAAGGCAGCGCCCAACATCACAAATACCGAAGCCATCGGCCGCATATTGTATACCGATTATGTCTATTTCTTTGAACTCGCAGGATTGATTTTGCTGGTTGCCATGATTGGGGCGATCATTTTGACCCTGCGGCAGAAGGAAGGTGTTCTGCGCCAGGATATTTCCGCCCAGGTGGCACGTACACCGGCAACTTCCATTGAAATCAAAACAGTCAAGCCTGGGGCCGGACTATAACGAATTGTCGCTGGTAACAGCGAAAAAGGGGTGACCTAAAAATGGAAATTGGACTACCACACTACCTGACGGTCGCCGCCATCCTGTTTACGCTGGGCATTTTTGGAATTTTCCTGAACCGCAAAAACGTTATTGTCATACTCATGTCCATCGAGCTCATGCTGCTGGCGGTGAATATCAATCTCGTTGCCTTCTCCTCGCACCTGGGGGATCTCGTAGGGCAAGTATTTGCGCTTCTGGTTTTGACGGTTGCCGCCGGAGAAGCGGCTATCGGACTGGCTATTGTCGTCGTCTATTTCCGCAATCGCGGCAGTATTGCCGTTGAAGATATCAATATGATGAAAGGCTGAGGCGCGGCATCATGTATTCAGCAATTGTTTTTCTTCCCCTGATCGGATGTCTCATTGCCGGGTTCTTCGGTCGCTTTATCGGCGCCAGAGGCAGCGAGATTGTCACTTGCTCGCTGATGGTACTGGCGGCTGTCCTGTCATGGATAGTCTTGATCGATGTAGGGTTGAACGAAGGAGGCGGACGCGTTGAAATTCTGCGATGGATTTCATCCGGAGATCTTGATGTAAGTTGGAGTCTGCGCGTTGATACGCTCACGGCAGTGATGCTGGTCGTCGTCAATACAGTCTCATGCTTGGTGCATATTTATTCTATCGGCTATATGCATAATGACCCCCATCGCCAGCGCTTTTTCGCTTATCTTTCGCTGTTCACCTTCTCGATGCTGATGCTGGTGACGTCGGACAACTTCCTGCAGCTGTTTTTTGGCTGGGAAGGCGTGGGACTGGCGTCCTATCTGCTGATCGGTTTCTGGTACCAGAAACCTTCAGCGAATGCGGCGGCCATAAAAGCTTTCGTGGTCAATCGTGTTGGCGATTTCGGTTTCGCCCTTGGCATATTCGCCGTCTTTTTTGTTTTTGGAACCATTGATTTTGATACGGTCTTCGCCAAAGCGCCGGAACAGGTTGGCAAGTCGATTGAGTTTCTAGGCTACCAGATTGATGTGTTGACCCTCATTTGCCTGCTCCTGTTCATGGGAGCGATGGGAAAATCGGCGCAGTTCCTGCTGCACACCTGGTTGCCGGATGCCATGGAAGGTCCCACTCCGGTCTCAGCACTGATCCATGCCGCCACCATGGTCACCGCCGGTGTGTTCATGGTTGCGCGACTTTCGCCCCTGTTTGAATTTTCGCCAACAGCTCTGATTGTGGTCACGGCCATTGGTGCCACAACGGCGTTCTTCGCCGCAACTATCGGTCTGGTCCAAAACGATATCAAACGGGTGATTGCCTATTCGACATGTTCCCAGCTTGGGTACATGTTTGTTGCCATGGGTGTGGGTGCCTATTCCGTGGGTATTTTTCATCTTTTTACCCACGCTTTCTTCAAGGCCTTGCTGTTTCTGGGGTCCGGATCCGTTATTCATGCCATGAGCGATGAGCAGGATATCCGTCACATGGGTGGCCTGCGTAAACTTATTCCCTTCACCTGGGCAATGATGCTGATCGGAACCCTGGCGTTGACCGGCTTCCCGTTCACAGCAGGGTTTTATTCCAAGGATGCCATTGTTGAAGCTGCTTTCGCCGCCCATTCCGGGATCGGCATGTATGCGTTCTACGCGACCGTCACGGCCGCCTTCATGACCTCGTTCTATTCCTGGCGCTTGATGTTTATGACCTTCCACGGCAAGAGCCGGGCCAAGCAGGATGTTCTCGATCACGTCCACGAGAGTCCCTGGGTCATGCTCGTCCCCCTGGTTCTGTTGGCCGTGGGCTCTATCGTCGCCGGCCTCGTATTTAAAACCTATTTCGTTGGCGATGCTTATCAGACGTTCTGGCGAACATCCCTGTTTACGGGCACAGGCAACAGCATTCTGGAAGACCTTCACCATGTCCCGAAACTGGTCGTGTTTATGCCAACAATTATGATGGTGGCGGGTTTCCTCGTGGCCTGTCTGATGTATATCTGGGTCCCGGTTCTGCCACTCGTCATGTCCCGGATGTTCAAACCAATATATTTGTTTTTTCTCAACAAATGGTACTTTGATGAACTTTATGACTGGATTTTCGTCCGACCGGCAAAATGGCTGGGTCGTTTTCTCTGGAAAATTGGCGATGGGCGGATCATCGACGGATTAGGCCCTGACGGTATTTCCGCTCGGGTTATTGATGTCACCAATCGTATTGTCCGGCTGCAAAGCGGGTACGTTTATCACTATGCCTTTGCCATGCTGATCGGTGTCGCCATACTCGTGACCTACTTTATGTTTGCCGCAGGAGGGGTGCAGTAATGACCACTGATTGGCCAATCCTGTTTGCTATTACTTTCTTGCCCCTGATCGGCGCTATCTTCATCCTGTTCATCCCAAATGATGATGAAATCGCGGCGCAGAATGCGCGCCGCGTGGCTTTGTGGACGACGGTCATCACATTTTTCGTCTCACTCATCATCTGGATCGAGTTTGATTACAACACTTCTGCTTTCCAGTTCGTTGAGGAACGCAGCTGGCTTGGCGGAACGATAAACTACAGAATGGGTGTCGACGGTATTTCCATGCCGTTTATCATTCTCACGACATTCCTTATGCCCATTTGTATCCTCGCGAGCTGGCAATCCATCACCAGCCGCGTGCGCGAATACATGATCGCCTTTCTGGTCCTGGAAACGCTGATGATCGGTGTTTTTTGCGCTTTGGATCTGGTCTTGTTCTATCTCTTCTTCGAAGGTGGTCTGATCCCGATGTTCCTCATCATCGGTGTATGGGGCGGACAAAGACGGGTCTATGCGAGTTTCAAATTTTTCCTGTACACACTGCTCGGTTCCGTCTTGATGCTGCTGGCGATCATGGGGATGTTCTGGAATGCGGAAACGACCGATATCACGACACTCCTGACTCATAAGTTCCCAGTCGAGATGCAAACCTGGCTTTGGCTTGCCTTTTTCGCCTCCTTCGCCGTGAAGATGCCTATGTGGCCGGTTCATACCTGGCTGCCGGACGCCCACGTTGAAGCCCCGACGGCAGGCTCCGTTATCCTGGCTGCAATCCTCCTGAAGATGGGGGGCTATGGGTTCTTGCGGTTTTCAATACCGATGTTCCCGTTAGCCTCAGCGGAGTTCGCAAATCTGGTGTTTCTTCTGAGTGTGGTCGCGATCATTTATACATCACTGGTGGCTCTGGCTCAGGAAGATATCAAGAAACTGATTGCCTATTCGTCCGTTGCCCATATGGGTTTTGTGACTATGGGAATATTCACGCTGACAACCCAGGGAATAGAGGGTGGAATTTTTCAGATGCTCTCCCACGGGGTCGTATCAGCGGCTCTGTTCCTTTGTGTCGGTGTTATATACGACCGTATGCATACCCGGAATATCGATGCCTATGGCGGGCTGGTAAACCGCATGCCGATCTACGCATTCTGTTTTATGGTCTTTACCATGGCCAATGTGGGATTGCCCGGCACGAGCGGATTTGTTGGCGAGTTCCTGGCCCTGCTGGCTGCTTTCAAGGTCAATACATTGGTTGCGACCCTGGCCACGACGGGGGTCATTCTGTCTGCGGCTTACGCCCTCTGGCTCTATAGACGAGTTATATTCGGACAGCTCGAAAAACCTAACCTCGCGGCGATCAAAGATATGAATTTCCGGGAAGTTGCGTTCATGGCACCGCTTGTTGTGCTGACCATATTATTCGGAATCTATCCATCGATCTTACTCGATATCATGGCTGTATCGGTGAACAATCTATTGACCAATTACCAGGCGGCCCTGGCGGAAGCCGGTCAGTTACCGGCCCTGGCAGCCAGGTAAGAAGAAGAGGAATAATTCATGTCTGTCCTGATGCAATATGCGCCGCTTCTTCCCGAGATCGTGCTGGTCGTCGGTACATTGATACTGCTACTCATCGGCGCATTCAGCCATGAGAGATCGTCGATCCTGGTAACCTGGCTGGCGCTGATTTTGATGGTCATTACCGCCGGACTTATCATTTACCAATCGTCCGAAACCATCGAAATGTTTAACAAAACACTGATCATCGATTCTTATGGCCGCTTTATCAAAATCCTGATTCTGATTGGATCGGGCGTGGCCCTGTTCATGTCTATCGATCAGTTGCGACAGAGCCAGATCCTGAAGTTCGAATATGCCATCCTGATCCTGTTCGCCACTCTCGGCATGTTGCTCATGGTGTCAGCCAACGACCTGATTTCCCTGTATCTGGGGCTTGAGCTCCAAAGTCTCGCTCTCTATGTGGTCGCTGCATTCAGGCGCGATTCCGTCCGTTCCAGCGAAGCCGGGTTGAAGTACTTCGTCCTCGGTGCTCTTTCTTCGGGGATGCTTCTCTATGGCGCTTCACTGATTTACGGTTTTACGGGTTCAACGACATTTCCGCAGATCGCAGCCGTCCTGCAAGAATCGGGTACGAACCTCGGATTGATCTTTGGTCTGGTGTTCCTGATCAGTGGCCTGGCATTTAAGATTTCTGCGGTTCCCTTCCACATGTGGACCCCTGATGTCTATGAAGGTGCGCCGACTCCTGTGACCGCCTTTTTTGCCGCGGTACCGAAAATTGCAGCCATGGCTCTGTTTGTCCGGGTCGCTCTGACCGCCTTTCCATCAATTACCAGCGACTGGCAGCAGATTGTCGTTTTTATCTCTATTGCATCCATGGGGCTTGGGGCGTTTGCGGCCATTGGTCAAACGAACATCAAGCGTCTCATGGCCTACAGCTCTATCGGACATATGGGCTTTGCTCTTGTCGGACTGGCGGCCGGAAGTGTCGATGGCGCGAAGGGCGTGATCATTTATCTGGCCATCTATCTCGCCATGACTCTGGGAACCTTCGCCTGCATCCTGGCTATGAACCGATCGGAAGGGATGGTTGAAAACATTGACGACCTCGCCGGTTTGTCACAGAACAATCTTCCCATGGCGTTTTTGCTAGCCATGCTGCTTTTTTCCCTGGCAGGCATTCCTCCGCTCGCTGGCTTCTTCGCTAAATTCTATGTCTTCCTGGCGGCGATTAAAGCGGATCTTTATGCCCTTGCCGTCATCGGGGTCCTGGCCAGTGTGGTGGGCGCTTATTATTATCTCCGTATTATCAAAGTCATGTTCTTTGATTCCCCGGCGGAACCGTTTGAGCCCATGTCCGGCAGATTGAAGCTGGTGCTCGGTATTTCCGGATTGTTTGTACTGCTTTTCGTCGTTGCCCCGGCACCGCTGGTAACAGCAGCCGAGACCGCGGCAAAGGCCTTGTTTCTCTAAACCGGATTTTGAATTGTCGGAAAACAGTCCTCATACATTTAAGCCCCCGGACGCGCACAAAGTTTCCATATTCAAAGAACTGGATTCCACAAATCAAGAAGCTCTGAGGCGGGCGCCGGAATTTGATGGCACACCCCATTGGATCGTTGCCCACGAGCAAACCAGGGGCCGTGGCCGGGAAGGCCGGAACTGGGTCTCTGAAATCGGCAATCTCTACACAAGTTTCCTGTTCCGTCCCCAATGTCCGTTGATGACCGCCAATCATTTGTCGTTTGTGACGGGGGTTGCCTTGCACGAGACAGTGAGCACAATTCTCAAGAGTTCAGATATTGCTGACCCAATCCTGCTGAAGTGGCCCAATGATGTTCTGATCGGCCGCAAAAAAATTGCAGGTATCCTCATTGAAAGCTTTCTTTCCGGCAGGACGACCGATCCTGTCATTGTCATCGGAATTGGAATCAATGTCGCTCACCATCCGGAATTGACGGATCGCGAAGCCACCCATCTCGGGGCTTATGTGCCAGACGTCGATTCCCCGTACGTGTTTAATATCCTCAGTCGAATGCTCGCGCAAAGGATTGAGCAGTGGGACAACGGTCGCCGGTTTGAATTGATCCGGCAACATTGGTCCGAACGAGCTCACCCCCCCGGTGAAAGGCTGTCCGTGCAGGTGGGTAACACCCGGTTCGAAGGCGTTTTCAATAACTTGGATGAGGATGGGGCTTTGAAAATTAAGCTGGACACAGGTGAACTCAAGCGTGTAACCGTCGGGGATGTGTTTTTTTCAAGGCCGTCCGATGATCTATAGCGGGTCTAAAATGAGCAGAGTAACAAGTATCATCTGATGGCCAACCGCGATAACAACGACAAAGAACTCGTTTATCTTCCTCTCGGCGGAAGTGGCGAGATCGGCATGAATTGCTACTTGTACGGCGTTGGGTCGAGGGGACGTCGGCAGTGGCTCATGGTTGATTTGGGTATCACATTCCCGGGACCTATGGAGCCCGGTGTCGATGTTATTTTTCCGGACATTAGTTTTATCGAAGAAGAACGCCAGGATCTTGTGGCGATAGTTCTGACCCATGCCCATGAAGATCATTTCGGCGCTGTCGTCGATCTGGCGCCGAGATTGGATGTGCCAATTTATGCGACACCGTTCACCGCGACCCTCCTCAAATTGAAAGCCATGCAATTCGGAACGGAGAATGAGTTGCAGATCAAAGAGGTCGAACTTGGATCACGTATGGATCTAAAAGCGTTCGATATCGAGTTTGTGACCATGGCCCATTCTATTCCCGAACCCAATGCACTGGTCATTCGCACCGAAGCAGGTGTGGTCCTTCATTCCGGCGACTGGAAGATCGATCATACACCCATCGCAGGACCAGGGATCAATCTCGAACGTATCAAGGAAGTCGGCGACGAAGGCGTGGATGTTTTGATCTGCGATTCGACCAATGCCGTGAACGAGGGAAGATCTCCTTCTGAATCCGACGTTTCCAGGACTCTGCATCAACTCTTTAAAGAGACCAAAAACAGGATTGCCGTAACCACATTTGCCTCTAATGTTGCACGCATACGATCCGTTGCGGAAGCCGCACGCGCTTCGGGTAGAGAGATCGTTGCTGTCGGTCGAGCTATGCGAAGGATAATTGAAGTTGCGCGTGATACAGGTTACCTGGACCCCGCGATTAAATTTGTTGGCGAAGAGGATTTTGGTTACCTCCCTCGGGACAAGGTCGTGCTGTTATGTACGGGTAGTCAGGGAGAGGCGCGCGCGGCCATGGCCCGCATTGCCCGTGACGAACATCCGAATGTGACTTTAAACGCAGGTGATACAGTCATATTTTCATCCCGAACCATTCCCGGGAATGAACGTTCCGTCAACTTGATCCAAAACAGACTGTTGGATTTGGGAGTGGATCTGATTACGGATCGAGAGGCCCGCGTACATGTTTCCGGACATCCCCGCCGCGATGAATTGGCAGAATATTATCAGGCCGTAAAACCAACAGCCCTTGTGCCCATGCATGGTGAAGCCATGCATTTGAAAGCGCAATTAGACTGGGCAGAACAGTGCGGCATTGGCGAGGGTCTTCTTGTATGTAATGGCGAAATGGCCCGGATTCTTCCAGGTCCCCTGACAATTATCGATGAAGTTCCGTCAGGCCGGTTGTTTCGCGACGGCCATTTGATTATACCCTCACAAGACAAATCGGTCCGGGACAGGCGAAATCTATCCCATGTGGGTGCCGTCTTTGTCACCGCCGTCCTCACCAAGAAAGGACGGCTGATTGGCGAACCCCAGATTACTTTATCGGGTGTTCCCGATGAAACGGCAGAATCTGAAGATATGGACGATATCATTTATGATAGCGTATTGGGTGTAATTAACAGTATTCCCAAACCCCGGCGCAAGAATCAGGAGCTTCTTGCAGAGGCCATCCGGCGGGGTGTCCGTTCGACGGTGCGCGAAATCTGGGGTAAAAAAACACAATGCCTCGTTTCGCTGACCTTCTTGGATCCCCGCGACTTGTAGACTAAATTCATTAATTCAGAAATATTTATTCAGGAATAGAGGCAAACATGATCGGCAAACTCAATCACGTAGCCATCGTCGTTCCGGATGTCGATGAGGCGGCAAAAATCTACATGGACCAGTTAGGCGCGGATGTGTCCGAAAAGACCGACAATCCTGAGCACGGCGTCACCATGGCCTTTGTTAATTTACCGAATACAAAGATTGAGCTCATGCAACCACTTGGTGAGGGCTCGCCCATTGCAAAATTTTTGCAGAACAATCCCGGTGGTGGCGTGCATCATGTCTGTTATGAAGTCGATGATATCATCGCGTGCCGGGATAGACTCGTCGACCACGGAGCTCGCGTTCTGGGTGATGGCGATCCGAAAATAGGCGCTCACGGAAAGCCCATTCTGTTTCTGCATCCCAAGGATTTTTGCGGGACACTTATTGAGTTGGAACAGGTTTAA
>JBPCWG010000095.1:0-2783 GCA_051009705.1 Methyloligellaceae bacterium
AGCTGTTCGCAATCCTGCTGCTAAAAAAGCTGTTCGCAAGCCTGCTGCTAAAAAAGCTGTGCGTAAGCCTGCGGCTAAAAAAGCTGTTCGTAAGCCTGCAGCTAAAAAAGCCGTTCGTAAGCCCGCAGCTAAAAAAGCTGTTCGCAAGCCAGCTGCTAAGAAATCTGTTCGCAAGCCTGCTGCTAAAAAAGCTGTTCGCAAGCCTGCTGCTAAAAAAGCTGTGCGCAAGCCTGCGGCTAAAAAAGCTGTACGTAAGCCTGCGGCTAAGAAAACTGCTGCACGCAAGCCTGCCGCACGTAGAACTGCTGCTAAAAAACCTGCAGCACGACGACCTGCCGCTCGGCGTACGACAGCACGACGATCTGCAGCTCGTCGCTAGTTAACCAGTAAAGTTTGATTGTTTTGTAATCCGGCCTCGTGGTGCCCTCCACGAGGCCGAAAATTTTTGCGTAATTGAAATTTACGAAACGAATACGATCAGCGCGCCGCTTGTCTGGGTAAAACTAAATGGCGCAGTGCCGGTGACGAGTTAGGTCCAAGACGGACAAAATCGCTCCTGCACTCCTTACATTCGCCGTTCAACCAGCTTCTTCTTGATCTCGGCGATCGCTTTTGCCGGGTTCAAACCCTTGGGACAGGACTTGGCGCAATTCATGATTGTGTGACACCGATAGAGCCGAAACGGGTCTTCGACATTGTCCAGTCGTTCACCTGTTGCCTCGTCCCGGGAATCCGTGATCCAGCGATAAGCCTGTAGCAGAACCGCAGGTCCGAGATAACGATCGCCATTCCACCAATAACTTGGACACGAAGTCGAGCAACACGCACAGAGGATACATTCATACAATCCGTCAAGTTGCTCGCGATCCTCCCGCGACTGCTTCCATTCTTTCCGCGGCTCGGTTGTCTCGGTTTTCAGCCATGGTTCGATGGACTGGTGTTGCGCGTAGAAATTCGACAGATCGGGAACCAGATCCTTGATCACATCCATATGGGGAAGCGGATAGATATTTACCGATCCTTTAACTTCGTCAATTCCCTTTGTACATGCCAGAGTGTTGGTGCCATCAATATTCATGGCGCACGACCCGCAAATACCTTCGCGGCACGACCTGCGAAACGTCAATGTCGGATCAATCTCGTTTTTGATCTTGATAATCGCATCAAGAACCATGGGGCCGCATGAACTGGTATCCACGTAATATGTGTCGATTCGCGGATTCTCGTTATCATCAGGGGACCAGCGATAAACTCTGAACTCTTTGTAAGCCGCTTTGTCGGCACCGTCGGGCTTATTCCATTTACGCCCGTTTTTCATTTTTGAATTCCGGGGAAGAGCGAGCTCTGCCATTTATTTTCCTTTCCTGAATTCACAAGTCGGTTCCTAGCCGAGTCGAGAATAGTCCGTTCAGACGAAATGCTCCCGGACCATGAGAGCTTGAGACGTGATGACTAGTAGACTCTCGCTTTTGGCTTAATATAAGCGATATCGTTGGTCATCGTGTACTGGTGGACGGGTCGATAATCCATATGCACGGTCTTCGCAGCGTCATCGGCCCAGCTCAGAGTATGTTTCATCCAGTTTTCGTCATCGCGATCCGGGAAATCTTCGCGCGCATGAGCGCCACGGCTTTCTTCCCGGTTAAGACCGGCGGCAACAGTTACCGCAGACTGAATGATCAGATTGTCATATTCCAGTGTTTCGATGAGATCCGAGTTCCAGATCAACGATCTGTCGGTCACGCTGATATCATCGGAGGCCTGCCAGATATCCTGAATCTGATCATTGCCTTCACTGAGAATTTCACCGGTTCGGAAAACGGCACAGTTCGTCTGCATCGCGCGTTGCATGCGGTCCCTGAGCTGGGAGGTCGATGTTCCGCCCTTGGCGTGTCTGAACCTGTCGAGCCTTTCCAGGGCCTCCTCGCCGGCGCCGTTTGACAATTCATGATGGGAACTTCCGGGCTCAATGGTTTCGGCACATCGCAGCCCCGCGGCGCGGCCGAACACGACGAGGTCGATGAGCGAATTCGAGCCAAGCCTGTTTGCACCGTGGACGGAAACACAGGCGGCCTCTCCAAGGGCCATGAGCCCCGGAACGATATGATCCGGATTCCCGTCTTTCAGGGTTACGACTTCACCGTGGAAATTCGTGGGAATACCGCCCATGTTGTAGTGCACGGTCGGAATGACGGGTATCGGTTCGCGGGTCACATCGACACCGGCAAAAACTTTCGCAGATTCTGAAATTCCCGGCAGTCTTTCGTTGATAATATTCGGATCGAGGTGATCGAGATGCAGGAATATATGATCGCCTTCCTTGCCGACACCCCGTCCTTCTCGGATTTCAACAGTCATGGAGCGGGACACGACGTCGCGGGACGCGAGATCCTTTGCGTGGGGCGCATAGCGCTCCATGAAGCGTTCGCCTTCCGAATTCGTCAGATATCCGCCTTCACCGCGTACGCCCTCTGTGATCAGGACACCGGCGCCGTAAATACCGGTCGGGTGGAACTGAACGAATTCCATATCCTGAAGCGGCAGCCCGGCCCGCAGGACCATGGCATTACCGTCGCCTGTGCATGTGTGGGCGGAAGTACAGGAGAAGTAGGAACGGCCATAGCCGCCGGTCGCCAGCACAACCTTATGAGCCTGAAAACGATGCATGGAACCATCTTCAAGGTTCATGGCCATGAGCCCCTTGCAGGCCCCTTCCTCATCCATAATCAGATCGAGGGCGAAATACTCGATGTAGAACTCCGCCGAGTGGCTGAGCGACTGAC
>JBPCWG010000096.1:0-3371 GCA_051009705.1 Methyloligellaceae bacterium
ACCCATTCTTGTACCTTTAGTAATTCGACTTGCAATTCCGCTTTATGTTTTTCATATGCCTTTCTCGTAATCTTTCTTTTGTAAGGATATTCACCAGTTTCGAATATTCTACGGATGTTATCTCGATTATGTCGCATTTCTGCCAAGCGGTGTTTTGCATTTGTTTTTTCTTCGATAGCCGCTTGTTCTGCGACGTTCGAGATTGACGATTGGGAGACAATGTTGCTGATTGGTACAGTTAAATCATCACTACTTTCCGGTGTATCGTTCTGATCTTTTTTCCGCTCTTCTTTTGAAATTTCTTCTTTCATTGCTATACCCTTGTTGAGTGATGAATCCCAAGAGTAGAGCTATTATACAAAGCAGTGATCAAGTCATTGATACAAATCAAATATTCCTATGAAAAATTGAGAAGATGCACAGACATATTTTCCCCGAAAATTGCCTTTCTTGCGAGCTTGCGAGATTAGAAATTATCATCGAAATGTAGATTCTAACCAATATTGTTCACATTTGAGATTGACTGCTATGGGTCATGTGTGGACATCACACACATCATATTGGAGTCCGCTTCACTCCCTGAAGTGGGCATATCGAGAAAGAGTCTGTTAAGTACCAGAAGCCGACATATAGTTTCTGAACAAATACCAAGATTTGCCAAGGATTTTGCTCTGACTTAAATGTATTTTGGCTTCGGCAAATTTTTTGAATTACGCATTTGCAATGCTTCAAGGGCAAGTTGTGCAATCAAATCAACTAGGGGAGGGGCGTAAAAGATATCATTTCAAATAGGGCTGACCAAAGTAGGCATCAAACTCATTGAGATATATCCAGGACGCCCTTGGGAGATAGGCTACGATGAACGTTTCAACGGGACACGACGACAACAAACACTCAACGGAGAGTGGTTTGGCTATCTTCAACTTCGAGACCGAACAAATTCTGGGAAATGTCAGCTAATCTGTTTCCAATTGCACAATATGCAGTAAATTGAATCGGAACGAACTGTATCCATATTTGTCGATAATTGTATCTGTCTCTATCACCATTCCTTGCTCCTCAATATGCAGTGGAGGAGCAGCACGTCAGCGAACGTCGCCCCCTCCAACGGCTTGTCGCGAGGGGAATTCGCAATATAATGTCAGATTTCAACGAGGCACTACAATCCATTGGGATTTCTGGGAGTCGTAATGTGCGATAGCGCCGTGCCATACTGGGGTCAACGATCCGTTTAGGGAAGCAAGATGCAAATTACATCCAAATCAATAGAACAATACTGGATGCCATTCATCGCAAATCGGACCTTCAAGGCCAACCGGCGCCACGTTGTAGAATGTGAGAGCATATACCCTGTAGACCACAAGAATTGCCAACTGTTGAACGCCTCATCGGATCTGTTTTGCGTCACTGCGGATCACGGCCGGACAGAGATTGCCAACGCTGTCTTGAATATCGGCATGGCTTACAACCGCGCATCTGGCGAGAGTCAGAGCGCCTGTTTCGTTTCATGCAAACGAACTTCGAAAACGGCAACACACACTGTCAACACACACAGTGGGGACAAAATTTCAGATGACTCCCCATGTAAATCGAACGGAAATAGTTGCGCAATTCGAATATTGAACTAAAACTAGTTATCTAAATAAAAATAAGGGTGAGACGGCATGGGTATAGAATTTATAACTTTACTTTATTTTTTGGTTTTGTTCTTCGCCCTATTTCTCGGCCTGCCTGTGGCTTTTGGCCTTGGCGGTACCGCTGTTATATTTGCTGCAATCTTCGAACCGCGGGCTCTATTGACCATCCCAAGCGCCTTCTATTCAACGCCATGGAACAATGTGCTGGTAACGGTTCCGCTATTTCTTTTTATGGGGAGTCTGATTCGATTTTCGGGAATTGCCGAGGCTGCTTACGATGCGGTCTACAAGATCATTGGTCATATCTCGGGCGGATTAGCCATGGGAACGGTCAAGGTATGCACGATTTTTGCCGCCATTACTGGGATTACGCCACCCGCCACGATCACGATGGGACAAATCGCATACCCATCAATGATTAAGTACAAATACAGCAAGGACATCGCAATCGGGTCAATTGGTGCGGGCGGAGCGTTAGGCGCCCTTATCCCACCCAGTGTTCCCTTTATTTTCTACGGCCTGCTGGCCAAGGTATCGATTGGCGGGTTGTTCTTGGGAGGAATACTGCCTGGTTTGATGCTCGCCTTGTTTTACATAACTTATATCGGTGTCCGTTGTCGGCTTCAGCCTCATATGGGACCGGCAATACCCGTCGATGAAAAATTTTCCAGAGCGGAGAAATTCGGTGCCCTGGTGAACATATGGCCATTTATGCTGCTTATCGTTCTTGTGCTCGGTGCGATTTGGGGCGGGGTCGCAACACCTTCGGAAGCTGCTGCTTTCGGGGCTACCGGAGCACTCATCATCAACTTAATCTACGGCAGATTAACCTGGGATGTATTGAAGGATTCATTGACCACGACAGTGAAACTCACCGGTATGGGGTTATGGATTCTGATTGCGTCCAACATCTATTTAAACGTTTTCAATTCACTCGGTAGCCAGGAACTGGTGACGACATTGGTTCTAAGCATGCCGGGAGGGGAAATCGGTATCCTGGCAATGATGATGTTCATCATCCTATTGCTCGGCATGGTGATGGATGATTGGGCGATCATTATGTTGTGCACGCCACTTTTTATTCCAATCATTGACACGTTGGGTATCGATAAGCTGTGGTTCGGTGTTCTGTTTATCGTTAATATTCAGATCGCATATCTCACTCCGCCATTCGGTTTCGTACTCTTTTGGCTGAAAAGCGTTATGCCTCCCGACGTCACCATGGGAGACGTATACAAGTCGGTCGGACCATTCATCGTTCTGCAAGTGATCGGCTTGATGCTGGTTTTCTTTTTCCCTCCGATCGCCACATGGCTCCCGGAATTGTTAAAGTAATCAGGAAGCTTCAAGATTAAGCATTAAGCACAGATGAAATGAGATTCTTGCGGTTCTTGAACTTTTGAGATCAAATTAGAAAAATGAAAGCGTTGATCAGAGGTCGAATATGAGACACTGGAACACAGTTGAAAAAGCGATAGACTTCATTGCTGAGTCAATGGGACGAGTTGGCTGGGTGCTTATTCTATATTGTACGATATTTGGCGTTACTGATGTATTTTTGAGATATGTCCTAAATTCACCGTCTCTCTGGATCTCAACAACTTTGCAATTCGCTATGGTGTTATTGGCATGCGTGGGTGGAATTTATTCCTTAAACGACAATGCATTTGTTAAACTTGACCTCTTTTATGCAAATTTTTCTGCGAAGAAAAAAGCAATCTGCGACATAATCAC
>JBPCWG010000097.1:0-5469 GCA_051009705.1 Methyloligellaceae bacterium
CGCGGCAGGGTCGCCGCTGACAGGGTTATGGAATTCTGTTCACTGATTTCGATGTCAAAATGAGGCCGGGCCACATCGAGAAAGTTGTTCAGCGTAAAGTTATCGAAATAATGCATGGGCAGGACAACCCGGGCACGCAACTGTTTTAAAACTGCCATAACCACTTCAAGGTTCATGGTATATATGCGATCTACTGGAACGAGCACGATATCCAGGTGGCCGATCATTCCCAGATGCTGGGGGGTCAGCTCGTGATGCAAATGTCCGAGATGACCAATGCACATCCCAGCAATTTCAAATATGAAAATTGAATTACCAAAGGCATCGAGGGCCAGCCCAAAATTGCGTGTGTCCGTCGGCACATTGCGTATATAGACATCTCCCACTTCCAAATTATGTGAGGCCTGTCCACCTTCTGGATTCCATCCGCGAAGGACATGACTAATTTTGGGATCAGGAAAGTCCGTATAGTGAGAACTGTGGGCCCTGTTCATGGTGACCACATCCGGCAGGATATCCGGACCGGCGTAACCTGTGTAATCCGTTGCGATCTTGATACCACCGGGGCTTTCGATCAAGAATGTCGAATGTCCGACAAATGTAATTCTCACATCGTTTCGTTGCTGGGTGTTGGTATTTAGGGAAGCGAAAATGACGCCGGGGGTCATGTTGGCCACGGCCAGACATCGGCTCTGTTTTGTAGGGGCAGCGTCAGCACCGGCTATCAGTAAAAAGAATAAACTGAGCGCAAGC
The DNA here is from genome assembly GCA_051009705.1 of Methyloligellaceae bacterium. Taxonomy (GTDB): domain Bacteria; phylum Pseudomonadota; class Alphaproteobacteria; order Rhizobiales; family CAYWUX01; genus JANQOC01. Next base: position 754 of record JBPCWG010000097.1, read on the forward strand.
GAGAACACAATTGAAAGATTGGAGTTGCGGGACATCCAAAGCCCTCCCCTGGTTACCTGACTGTGGCCTGTAATTCAGATTGAATTATAGAGAGCTACTTCGATATTAATCAAGGGACCAGCCTCTCGAATTCGAGACCCGCCGGTAAAAGTTCAGGTTGATTTGGAAAGCTTGCGCGGCTCTCCATTGTCGTCGATGGCAACAAACGTGAAGACGCCTTCGGTAACCTTGACCTGTTCGCCAATTCGTCCGCGTACGGCCCAGGCTTCCAGTTCAATGGCGACGGATGTGCGGCCTACACGCGAGACCTGAGTATAGACGCACAGAACATCTCCTACAAAAACGGGAAGCAGGAAGCTCATGGCATTTATGGCCACTGTGACCACCCGGCCTTCGGCCCGCTGGCCGGCACATATCGCCGCCGCGATGTCCATTTGCGAAAGTACCCAGCCACCAAAGATGTCACCGGCGGGATTGGCATCCGCCGGCATGGCCAGGGTTTGTATTGTCAGTTCACCGTTAGGTTCGGGCATGTGGGAAGACCTTTGATAGACACGGCACGTGCATTGAATTGGCAGAGTTTGAAAGGAAAGTGTGCATTATGCAGTGATCTGAACAATATCGATAAATGCAATGATAGAAAACCCAGGACCATTTTCCGGGGAAAACAAGGAGAGAATTAACGCACTGTTAAAATTTTGGCTGTGCACTTTGCATGTTGGGTTCAAGTCTCAGTATCATCATGCAGAATCTTGTTTCAAAGAGCAAATTGAAGGTTGTTGGAAAGGCGGGGGTGAGGATCAATTCTGGTTAACGACTCCCTGAACACTCGGTTTTGATCTTATTCTGAAATTTTGTCATCGACTTGGGTCGAATCCCCCATTAAACACAAGAGCAACGGTTACAAAAGTACAATCTCGTAGTAAATAATTCTGGGGTCGCGAAAAAATCGCATTTTTGGTTTTTGGTAATACAAATAACAGACGATGTTGTGGGCACAACAGATGAAAACGAGAATAAACAAGCCTCGAGACGAGATTTTCGCAAAGCCGGCCTTGGTCCTGGCCGGGGGGTTGGCATTGACTACTCTTTCTGCTTTTGCGGCGCCGGTCCAGGCGCAGGGTTCTCTGACGCAGAACTGGAAAAACTTCTGGAATACTGAGCCGACCCAGCAGCAGAATCGATCCGTCCATCTCGCGAACAGAAAATCCAGCCGTAATGCGGTCCTGTCGGACTATGGTGATCCCGTGCTCATATCCTGGAACAGTACGGAACTTCTCAACCAGAACACAATCGACGCTCTGGAGGCTTCCGTACAGCACTACAAGAATATCGTTGTCAAAGGCGGATGGCCGATTATTCCCAAAGGTCGCAGCATGCGTCCCGGAATGATTGATGACCGTGTGGGTGTTCTCCGCAGGCGTTTGGTTTATGAGGGCGATCTGCCGAGAAAGCTCTGGAAGGGAATCAAGTTTGACGCAAATGTCGAAGAAGCGGTCAAACGTTTTCAAAAAAGGCATGGCCTGAAACCGTCAGGCATTGTTCGATTCCGAACCTTGCGCACGCTGAATGTTCCGGCAGAACTGCGTCTCGAGCAATTGAGAATAAATCTCGTTCGCATGCGACAACGTCTGACGGAAGATAAAGGCGACAAATACGTTGTTGTAAATATACCGGCCTATCAGCTCCAGGCCGTCAGAAACGGTCGTGTGGAGCTATACAGCCGGGTTATCGTGGGTAAGAGAGATCGGCAGACACCGGCAATCACGGCGCGGATAAGGGCGCTGAATTTCTTACCCCATTGGCGCGTGCCTGACAGTATTTCGTCGCGCGATATTATACCCCTGTTGCGTAAGGATCCGGGTTATCTGCAGCGCGAACATTTGCGAGTCCTGGAAACCTGGGGCGGCAAGGAAGTTGATCCGACATCCATCGACTGGAACTCGGAAACCTCATTGCGTTACAAATTTCGTCAGGATCCAGGAGAGTTTAACGCCCTGGGCATCGTTCGCCTGGATATGCCCAACGAGCATATCGTCTATCTCCATGATACCCCCCTGAAGAAATTGTTTGGACAAACCCACCGAGCTTTCAGCGCCGGTTGTGTGCGGGTTCACCGAATTCGCGATCTTGCGGGCTGGCTGTTACAGGATGTCGATCCTACCTGGAGCCGGGACAAGATTGATATGGTCTCGACCATGGGCGAACCTATAGATGTGAAGCTGGAGCAGAAAATCCCGGTATTGTTTGTCTATCAGACTGCCTGGGCCACAAATGATGGACGAACTCATTTCAGGGCCGACATTTATGGACGCGATGGAATTCGAACTCTCGTTGCATCGGCGGAAGATCAACCGGTTGTCCGCACGCTGACACCCTGAGTATACGTATCTTTTTTCCGAAAAATTAAGGGATTTTTCCCCCGAATTTTGATTGCCCTCTGAGGATCATTGAGATCTTTAAAATTTTAATCGAATGCGTTTCCCAACTTTGCAATAATATAAATATGTCTGCGATATAAGTGTGTCATCTGATCCTAGCACCGAGGATTTACAAATGGCACTTATAGAGCAACTGGTCGATTTCGATCACCTGTTAATGCGTCGTCTGGATGCATCAATAAAAGAGCAAGAAGAACTGCGCGAGATGCACAAACTCGTTCAAGTTCTAATTGCGATATTTACGGACTCCATACCTGAAAACAAAATTGTGGCTGACGCCATTTCGGTAGAAGAAAAAAAACCTACTCTTTTGATGTAATCCCGCCAATTTCTTGTCTGGGGGGACATTCTTCACCAAATTTCAGGGCGATCCGGGAATGCGGAAATCCGCATTCAACCGTTGGATTGAATTTTCGTGGTTTGATCCTGTTCAAATGACGTCTTCCCCTTGGTCAACTCTGCAGTCTGAGGTACATTCCGATGACGGAGTTGATTTTGGGAGAGACGCGCCATGAAATCCATACTGGTTCCCATCGAGGATAGCCATAGCCTCAGTTCACAGCTGCATGCGATGGCCCTGGTCGCGCGGATGTTCGATGCCGTAGTCGAAGGCGTTGCACCGCGGCTGGTTTTCGGACCCAATGTCTTCGGGGATTTTGTCAGTGCTGCCGATGTTGCGGCGGTTGAGGAGCTGGAAGAAGAGCAAAACAATCGAGTACAGAAGCTCCGGCAGATATTTGAAAATTTTGCCCGCGAGAACGACCTGCCTCTGATTCCACCGAACTCATTGAGCGAAAAGTGCGCTGCCGCCTGGATTTCAAACATTGCCGCCGGCGATGAAGCAATCGGACAAAAGGCACGTCTCTATGATTTGTCAGTCATTGCCCGTCCTGTATCGGACCAGCAGGTTCCGAGGGCGTCCCTGCTTGAATCCATCCTGTTCGAATCCGGTCATCCGCAACTTGTCGTACCGCCAAAAAAACCTGATTCACTGGGAGAAAATATCCTCGTTGCCTGGAATGGCAGTTCGGAAACCGCACGTGCGACCTATTTTTCTATGCCGTTCCTGAGAAGAGCACGCAATATCGTCATTTTAAAAGTTGCCGGAGGGTCGGTCCTGGGACCCGACACAACTGATCTGCAGTTTGCACTCAGTCGCCACGGGATCGAGACCGAGACTCGCGATATTGCCGCATCGGATCTGCCCATTGGCGAAGTAATATTGTCTGAAGCTGCCAAGATGGGTGCGGATATGCTGGTAAAAGGGGCTTATACCCAAAGCCGGCTTCGCCAAATGATCTTTGGAGGCGCAACAAGTTACATTATGGCCAATGCCGAAATTCCGGTCTTAATGGCCCATTGATCACGATTTTTGACGCCTCCCGGGTGCGGCAAATTGGCATGCGCATTTTTAAATTGTGCAGCATTGCCTTTAAATGTTCAAAATCATGAATATTAGCTGGTCAAGTCAGTTGTGACGTAGACTGTTTCTGACGGTAAACCGAGAATGGCAGTTAAGCCGCCAAGTGAACGAGAGTATTCGGATGTTGAATATCACCAGGTCAAGAAATTTGCGCTTAATGAGTTCCGTTATTTTGTCGCTATGTATATCAGGATTGGCACTCGCGGCGGAACCCAAATCCACTGAAAAATCTGATCAGATTGCTGTTTCTATTGGCCAGCTGAGCCAGGTACTCGAAGAACGGGGCTATCAGCATGTGCGATCGACTGGAGATAGTCGCGATATATACAAGTTTGAAGCCTGCAAAGACGGTCAAAGACTGCAGTTAGACCTTGATAAACAAGGTGAAATTCAGAAGCAGGAGAGTCTCGGGCTGTGTGTGGTTGCCGAAGGTAAAACACCTGCGAAAACAGCCTTGAAGGGTGGAAAATCGTCGGTTTCGCGGGAAAAACCGATAAAAATAGAGGCCCCGTATACTTCCGTAGAAATTGGAGATTCCGTACGTATCCGGGCCCCGTTTGTTAATCTCGACATCCCCATCCGTTAGTCAGATTTGAACAGCGTTTACCCTCGTTTCACGCGCAATGCGCAAATTCGCAGGATCTGCGAGTTAATAGAACAATTCGGCCGGAATACCCATATTCGGGTCGGTCTGGACGTCATTTATTGAGCCCTCTCTCGAAGCCTATGACGCAATCGTTAACTCTGCTTTGTTGGAAATTTGACGAAAATATTGATAACTAATAGATTTTAGACGTTAAAGTAATGGAATATTTCAGCTTTCGCATTCTTATACCGCAATTGCAGTTGTCC
>JBPCWG010000098.1:0-4328 GCA_051009705.1 Methyloligellaceae bacterium
GCGACGACGACCAGGGCGATGACCTCGAACAGGATCGTATGCCGGATACGGTCGGGAAGCGTGCGCAAGACGGGGATGCCTTTCCGGGATGGTGCGTTCTCTGTCGGTATCGATGGCTTCGCCGAACCTTGATCTGAAACGCTTTTAAAATTCGATAGTTTTCGTTTGTATACACGACTATACCGAACAGACCTACGGGGAAACGTGTTGCGTAGTTCATGGTGTGGTTAAGTGTGGAAAATAACAAGAAATATTCCCTGTTAAAAACAATTCATCAATCGTGATAATTATGGTTGGCCATGCCGGAGCGGTCACCGGATCGCGGGCATGTCGAAATGCACGGTCTAAATGCAGGGTCTAAATGCGTCAGGACATTCCCCGTTCCAGTCTTTCCCGGCCCAGTCGCCGCGTTTCCTCATCTCAAACAGGGACTGTTCATGCAGCTGCCCGGTGCTCCAGATTTTGCGGGACCGGCACTGGCTGCACACCAGGCGACGGGAAACCAGGGGCACGGGGCAGTCCGGGGAAAGGCCGAGAGAGAGGGGCGGAACTTCTTTCTCATGACCGCAATCCCGGCAGTAGAGATAAAGCAGCTGATCATCTTCATCGAGCATTTGTATTGTCACCGGTGCATGCATAGCGAAGAGCCATTATCCTCCGGTGGCGGAAACGTCAATCGTCGGCGCGCAACTCTTGATAACAATTACTAAAAATTTCATTGAATCCTTTTCAAGGAAATCGATTGTATTTTGAAGCGCTCGGTTTGCTATGTGTAAAATTCTTGTCAAGCGGGATTTTTCGATTCAATCTGGTGCCTGCATGTAACTCATACATTCCTCGGCGGTCGCAATTCAAGGCATGCTCTTATTTGATTGCGGCCGCCAATGAATTCGCGGACGATGCGTGACGGTGACCGGAAAAAGTGCGCCCTGGCAGATCCTGTGACCGGGGACTTCGCAGACATAAAAGATATCCGCACCCATTGTATTAATCATATCATCTATCGCGACCTTCACGTCGAAGGGGAGCGTCGGGCGCCGGAACCGGAAGCGGGCCATTAGTATTCGTTCGCGAGTCGTCGTTAGCGAGTATTCGTTAGCGCCGGTCAGCCAGCCGGGCCGTGCTATTCCTCAGGGGATGTCGTTCTCGTTTTCGCAAAGCGAGCCGGGGGATTACAGGGTCGCTCGACGCGCTTTTAGCGCGGGTCAGTGTCGGAGATATCTGTTAAGCTCGCCGTCAACGGAACGGAAAGCAGATTGCAGCCGACAATCAAACAGACAGAGACCTGCCAATGACACTTGAACACGAACATACGGTCGAGGCCATTCAGGCCCGGCTCAATTCCGGGATCAAGCCGAACTATATCCGCGACTGGGTGTATGGGGGAATTGACGGAGCGGTGACGACGTTCGCCATCGTTGCCGGTGTTGTCGGGGCTAATCTCTCATCCGGCATCATACTAGTTCTCGGGCTGGCCAATCTGCTGGCCGACGGGCTGTCCATGGCCGCCAGCAATTACAGCGGTACAAAATCGGAAGTGGATGATGCCGACCGATTGCGGGAAATCGAGAAAAAACACATCGATCAGGTTCCCGTTGGCGAGCGGGAAGAGATCCGGCAGATTTTAATACAGAAGGGTCTGGAAGGCGATGTCCTGGACGATGCCACCAATGCCATTATCGCCAATGAAAAAATCTGGATCGAAACAATGCTCGTGGACGAATATGGCGTTTCCCCGGTCATTCGAAAGCCGATGAATTCCGCACTCGCGACGTTTTTCGCCTTTGTCCTGTGCGGGGCAGTGCCCCTGCTGCCGTTCCTCACCCCGATACCCCAACCCTTCATTGTCGCTTCGGTATTCACGGGCATCGTCTTTTTTGCCATCGGATCGATGAAAAGCCGGTGGTCCCTTGCGACCTGGTGGTATTCGGGACTGGAAACTCTGATTATCGGATCCGGGGCGGCAGGTGTCGCTTACATCGTCGGCTATCTCCTGAAGGGACTGGCCTGATCCCGAGGCAAAACAGAATAAGCCCCGCTCCTGATAAGCCTTGCAATTTGAGCAGCCGGTGCGGTACTGACGTGGAAAACAAGGATAATAAACTTACGGAAGGACCAGCCTCGTGACCAAAATATTCGTTCCCCAACCCATTCCCGAAGTGGCCGCAACCCGCCTCAGGGAACTTGGCGATGTGACGATCTATCCGCATGTGGACCGGCAGATCCCCAAGGCCGAACTGCTGGATGCGGTTGCCGATAAAGAGATCCTGTTTGCCCTCGGGGAAATTCCTTATGACCGGGACGGGATCGATGCCGCGAAAAATCTGCAACTTATCTCGGCCATGCACGGATCGGCAAAGTTCGTCGACTTTGAAGCCGCGACGGCGCGGCAAATCCCCATCGCCGGCAACCCGAAGCTGACCGCAAAGACGGCAGCCGAATTCACTTTCGCACTGCTGATGGCCACCGCCTGGCGCTTGCCGGAGGCCGACACATTCCTGCGCCAGGGGCGCTGGCAGCAAAACCAGTCCATGGCCTTCATGGGGACGCGCCTGTTCGGCAAGACCCTGGGGATCGTCGGCATGGGACAGATCGGCCAGCTCGTTGCGCGCAAGGCAGCGGCCTGCGACATGAACATTGTCTACACCAAGCGCCAGCGGTTGAGCACGGCGGAAGAAACCATTCTGGGTGCGGCGGAATTCCGGAGCCTCCAGGATCTATTCGTCGAAGCCGACTTCGTCGTCATCACCCTGGCCCTGACAAAGGAAACAAAAGGTCTGATCAATGACGAACTGATTGCACTGATGAAACCCAGTGCCATTCTCATCAATACGTCGCGCGGGGCGATACTGGACGAAAAGGCGCTGGAGACGGCGCTGATCGAGAAACGCCTGCGCGGTGCCGGTCTCGATGTTTACGAAACCGAGGTGCCGGAAGAAAATCCGGGCCCGAGAGAAGGGCTGAAAAACCTGCCGAATGTGGTGTTCACCCCCCATATCGGCAGTGCGGCCCGGGAAACAAGGGATGAAATGGCCCTCTACGCCACCAACAATATCGCCCGTTTTCTTGCCGGCCAGCGCCCCCTCATCGTCCTCAACCCGGAAGTTTACGGCGAAGCCCCGCGCGAGGATGAGCGCATCGGATAAATAGACACGTTTAGACATTTACAGATAGATGCGTACAGATAGACTTGCCCAGGCAGGCCTGCTCAGACAGGCCTGTACAGACCCGCATACACAGATCCGCACACAGATAGGCAAAACAGTCAGATGCACTCCGGGTTGCGACACACGCCTGGTCTGACCGGGTGGCAATTTTTCGTTCGTCGGCTGCCCGGCTGAGGATGGGAAAAGCTGCTCTTAATCCCCGAAGTGATCCAATTGCTGCAGTTGGCTGACTAGTCACGATTATTTTTAAAAATTTCGGTGCATCCCTAGTTGTTTTTGGTTATAGAGAGTTGTGCGTATTTCAGTAAGGGTTGGAGTAAATGCGTTTGTTATCCGGTTCGCTGCCGTTTAGGCCCGCCTCACTGGAGCCTAAACTGGAGTACAAGTCCCGTTTCTCATATTGGTTTTATAGGCCACTCTCCAGTCTGGTGACCGGACTGGTGATGATCCTGACCCTGTCGCTGCCCTTCGCCAATCAGGTGATCGGTGATCTGAACCGCGCCTATCCGATTGCCAAAACCCTGGATTCCGATGCCGACCGCAAATTAATCGTGCTCACCGCTTCCGGCGAGCCGTTTGCCGAGCGCGGTGAATGCGTGGAGCTGCCGGTGACCCTGGCTGAAGTGCCGCAGCATTTGATCCATGCCCTGCTGGCAATAGAAGATCGCAGATTCTACCATCATATCGGTGTCGATCCCATCGGGCTCGTGCGCGCGGCCTCGATAAACAGAAAGGCCGGGCGAATTGTTCAGGGGGGCAGCACGATCACCCAGCAGCTGGCCAAGACAACTTATCTTTCCCGCACCAAAAGCCTGCAACGGAAATTTCAGGAAGCCCTGATTTCGCTCAGGCTGGAATTGAATCTGAGCAAAAGTAAAATTCTCGAACGCTACCTGAACAAGGTTTATTTCGGAGACGGGTGTTATGGATTGCGGGCGGCTGCGAAAAACTATTTCGAAAAGGATGTCGGTGATCTGACCCTGGCGGAGTCCGTTTATCTCGTTGCCTTGCTCAAATCGCCAACGACGCTTGCCGCTGATCTGGGGAAATTGCGTCAGCGGGAAAAACTGGTCCTGCAGGCCATGGTCGAGGAAAAATATCTGGATCAGGAGACCTTCGAGCGAACCGAACCGGCGATGCCTGTTCCCAAACGCGGGGACA
>JBPCWG010000099.1:0-4634 GCA_051009705.1 Methyloligellaceae bacterium
CCCGGATCAATGCACTGAAATCCTCATTTACCGTAGAAGATGTTTACGAACGCGCCGAGGCGACTTTGAGAAAATGCATCTCCCATGGAACAACCCACATGCGTACCCATGTGGAGGTCGATTCCAATGGTGGCATGGTGGGCTTCGAAGCTCTGGAGCAATTGGCGAAGGATTATGCAAAGGCTATTGATCTGGACTTGTGCGTTTTTGCCCAGGAAGGGATGACCCAGGACCCGGTCACTGACGCCAATGTGGTGGCGGGTCTTGAGCGCAAGGCACCGGTCATAGGCGGTGCTCCTCGATATGACCCCGACGGTCCCGGACAAATTCGCCGGGTTTTCGAACTAGCCAGGGAGTTTGATGTCGACATCGACTTTCATCTGGACGTGGGTCCCAGCGCCGAAGTACTTGACGTGCTTCTCGTCTGTGAGCTCACCGAGGAAATGGGCTGGGGTGGTCGGGTTGCCGTAGGTCACGCCACCAAATATGCAGCCTTGCCGCCCGATCCATTGGCTAAACTCGGTCAGCGCCTGAGGGATGCCGGAGTAACGGTGACTGTTCTGCCAGCAACGGACCTGTTTATCATGGGTCGGGAACTCGATCACAATATTGTCCGCGGTGTTACCGACGCCCATGCGCTATCACGTTGTGGCGTCAATTGCTGCTTGTCGACGAATAACATTCTCAATCCGATAACACCCTTCGGTGACGGTTCAATGGTCCGCATTGCCGGCCTCTATGCCAATATCATCCAAAGGGGAACGCCGGAAGAGCTGACGGAGTGTTTCGAAATGATCAGCCATCGACCCGCGCAACTGGTTGGTCAAAATGATCACGCCCTCGAAACGGGAAATCCCGCAGATATTATTGTATGGGATGCGGTTTCAAAAGCTGATGCAGTGTCTAAAGTTTCTCACCCGCGGATGGGCTTCAAAAATGGCCGCCGAACGTTCACCCGTGCGGAAGTTGAGCTGCATATCCCCTGAGAATTTTCCAGGCAAGGCAATGACATAACCCAGCTCGGGATGGTGAAATCATCCCTGCAATAACCGGAATACTCGTCGCAGACCAATTCCGACGAAGCCATAGACAGTGAAAGCAAGGAATCGTAGGAAAAACAATTCTGGACCAGGAGGGACTTGCGCGTTGATGGCCCGATCCGTAAACACAAAACTGAGGATCAGGGCAACGGCCGCCCCGACAACCGCGATCAGAAGAAAAAATTGCCTCCAGCTGCGGCTCAAAAAACCGGTAAGTAACGCGGGAATCAGAATAAAAGGGTCCATGAGAAAGATCCCCAGTATGCGCAATAAAATCGAAATCAATATCATGCTGCCGCTCACTATTGCCGATCGCTGTGTTGGGTTATTGTATAAAAAATTATTGGGTTTCTATAAACCCAGGAAGAATGAATTTTGACAATGAAATTTTTTCTAACGGCTGCATCGTTCGATTGAGGAAAATTCTCAGATATGTCCATTGATCTCAGGTCCGATACCGTAACCCGCCCGTCTGATGCTATGCGTCAGGCCATGCTCGAAGCCGAAGTGGGAGATATTCAATATGACGATGATCCCACGGTAAATCTGCTGCAGGAACGGATCGCGGATCTGCTTGGAAAAGAAGCGGCACTTTGGATGCCCAGCGGAACGCAGGCCAACCAGGTCGGATTGCTTCTATTGACACGCCCCGGTGACGATGTCATCGCCAGCCAGGGAGCCCATTCGATTTTCCATGAAGCCGGCGGCTCGGCTAAAAATGCCGGTATTCAGTTCACGATTATAGGCAATCGCCGAGGGTTTTCAGCAGATGAATTCGCTGAAGCGATAAAACCACGGGGGCACCAGGTTTATCCGCCTACGACACTCGTTCTGGTTGAAAACACCCACAACCGGGCCGGAGGGACGATCTGGCCGCAGAACGAAATAGTTGAAATTTGTAAGTCAGCAAGATCTCGTAATATTTCCACCTATCTGGATGGCGCCCGGCTGTGGAATGTTCAAGTGGAAACGGAAAAGACCCTTGCAGAGCTTGCTGAACCCTTTGACCTCGTGATGGTAGCATTGACCAAGGGTCTTGGCGCACCTGGAGGTTCGATGCTCGCCGGATCGTCCGAACTTATCGGCGAGGCGGTACGGTTCAGAAGAATGCTTGGTGGCGCCATGCGCCAGGTTGGTTTTTTCGCAGCTGCCGCCCTCCATGCCCTCGATCACAACTGGCAAAGACTTAAAGAAGATCATGCCAATGCCCGTCTGATCGCAGAGTCACTGGCCCCCCTCCCCTCGGTTCATCTCGATCTATCTACCGTTGAAACGAATATCATCTATTTTGATATTGAAAATCCCGAATTGTCCGCCATGGACCTGGTACAGAAAGCCCGCGAAAAAGGCCTATACATGAATGCCATGGGACCGAAAACGATCCGCATCGTCACGCATCTTGATGTATCGACTGCTGCCTGCAAGCAAGCCAGTGAAATACTGGGAGAATTACTGACTGACTAAATATTGTGTTGCGAATTCCGTGATCCCTCAACAACAAACAGGTTGACGGAACACTACGGTAATGGCAACACTAGCCTATATCAGCGGTACGCTCCTTCCCTCTACTCGGAGGAAGAGGCGTCAAGAGGGAACCCGGTGCGGAGATGATCCTAGTCCGGGGCTGCCCCCGCAACTGTAAGCGGCGAGGTTGACGTTCAATTCGACCACTGGGAAACCGGGAAGGCGAACGTCAAAACCAAGGACCCGCAAGCCAGGAAACCTGCCGCTCTTGTAATCCGGAGTTTTTGAGAACTCCGCCAATTCTGTCGGGTGGACAGAGGGGAAAGCTAAATGCTTGCATATCATACGCCGAGGCGCAGTCCGCATTCGCATCTAACAGGGTGCTTGCCAATCTATTCCAGTAATCTTTCAGACCCGTCTTGCCGAAATCTCGGGCAGGCAGAGCGTCTTGGCGGGTGGACGGCTCTAGGGTTAGCCAACCCGTTCCCTTAAGTTCAAGTCCCCAACTCTCGGGTTCCAGGACTTCTTCAAATCCGCATGTGACTACAAATTGCGGAAGCGCCACACGAGATACACAAACACACATGTCCTTATCAGCTAAAATTTCAGCCACGGTGATTACCGGCTTTCTAGGCGCTGGCAAAACCACCATTATTCAGAATATTCTTCAGCATAACGACAACCGGCGTATCGCCCTCATAATCAATGAATTTGGAGATGTGGGCATCGACGGGGATCTCCTGAAGGGATGCGGCAACGAACTTTGCAGCGATGAAGATATCGTGGAACTTGCCAATGGATGTATCTGCTGTACCGTCGCCGATGACTTTATTCCTACAATGGAGCGCTTGCTAGAGAAGGACTCGCCGCCAGAACATATTATTATTGAAACTTCAGGTCTGGCACTACCGGAACCGCTGGTTCGTGCTTTCAATTGGCCCGAAATACGCACCAAGGTCAATCTTGACGGCGTTGTCACGGTTGTTGACGGTGCTGCCCTAAAGGATGGGCAATTCGCTATCGACGAAGACGCCGTTGAGACTCATCGCCAGATGATCGACGAAATTGATCATGAAAGTCCTCTAAGTGAACTTTTTGACGATCAAATCGAAACGGCCGACATGATTGTCCTGAACAAGGCAGACTTGCTGGAGGCCGCAGACATTGAGAATATTCGTGAAAATCTCAAGGCCAGAAGTCCTGAAGGCGTTACCGTTATTCCCTCGCAAAATGGTAATCTGAAACTTGAGGTGATCCTCGGACTGTCGGAAAATTCCACACGGACAACGCGCTCATCTTCGTCCCATCATCACCATGAAGATCATGACCATGATGATTTTGAAAATTTACATATTCGTATTCCGACCCTGGCATCGCGAGAGGATTTTCTCAATCGCCTCTCCGACATAATTCGCGATCATAATATTCTCCGCATAAAGGGGATACTCGCGGAAAGCAACAAACCCATGCGTTTAATCGTTCAAGCCGCGGGCCCCCGTGTCAATTCTTATTATGACCGCACCTGGCAGACAGATGAACAGCAAAAATCCGAACTCATACTTATTGGCCATGCGGGTATGGATCGCCAGGCCATCGAGACGGCTTTGACCAGCGACAGATAATCGGCAATCATCGTGCATATTCTGGCGACACAAACTGCACCGATAAATGATGGCTCCGAGGCTGTTGACCTGGAGCAATCCAAGGGGGATGTCGTTATCATTTCGGCGGCAGACTCAGAAATTTCAGCACTTGCCCAGGCCTGTGACGTCGTTGGGAATGATCTCCTGACCCTCCGCCTTGCCAACCTTATGCAACTCTCCCACCCGCTTTCGGTGGATCTCTATATCAAGAAAACCCTCCAATTTTCAGGTTTGATTGTACTCCGGCTGTTGGGCGGGGCGTCCTACTGGACTTATGGCATTGAACAATTGCAGAGCCTGGTGAGCGATACACAAATTAAACTGGTTGTCCTTCCCGGCGACGGCAAACCCGATCCGGAGTTACAGCGCCGCTCGACAGTGCCCTTCGAGCATGCGGAAAGGCTGAGATCCTATTTTGTGGAGGGAGGTCGTGAAAATTACAGAAACGCGCTCCTCTACTGTGCTCATCTTGTCCATGGAACTCCGC
>JBPCWG010000100.1:0-3022 GCA_051009705.1 Methyloligellaceae bacterium
GAACATTCATATATTAAGTTACGACGAAATGTAAAAGAATTACGGCGGAGTTACGGCAGGCCAGCGGCAATTCGACTCTGGAATTTGAAACGGATTCCCATTTTTTTCCGCCATAAATCCATTAAACCGGGCATTTCTCATTTCTCCCGCAAACAGATTGATGCGCAAAGAAAAGGGACCCCGAATAGGGGTCCCCCGCATTTTTGTTTCTAATTACTGTTCAAACCCGTTTCCGATCAGTTGCGAACCAGACGCCGTCGGGGTTTGGCCTTTTGACCGAGTTTGAACGTTTTCACTTTCGTTTTTGAAGCCTTGTTCGGTTTCTTGGTATTCAGCTTGACGTTCCCCGGTCCTGTCTGGCAGCTGATTTTGACGGGTACCCATTTGCTGATTTTCGGGTGACCCTGCACTTCCACCATGAATTTGGTGTTCACCGGCTTGGTGTAAGTCTGCTTCTGCGTGTGCGATCCCAGATACACACCACCGGAACCTTTGTGCAACTTTACAAGATACCAGGCGCTTTTGCCGCCACCGGCACGACGGTACCGGACTTTTGTCCAACCCGGCTTGTCACCAAAAACCCAGGACTTGAAGGTTGCGGTTTTCTTGCAGGTGTTTCCTTTGGAGACTTTGATGCCCAGTTGCACTTGCGTCACCTTCATGGGGCTGCAGTCGTTTTTCAGGTGAACCCATTTGGATGCCGGGCCATTCTTGACCTTGACACGACGTATCTGGTCCAGATCGCCAACTTTTTGCTTTTCAATGACTTTGGCGACATATTTGGATCCGACTTTTGTCGCCGTGGCCTTGATCCAACTGGAGGGCTGGCCGCCTTGACGCTCGCGGCGATAGAAAAACGAACCTTTCTGGTTAGTTTCAAACATCTTAGTTAGCGTAATGTTGCGGGGGCAGGATCCGCTTTTGCCAAGCTTGTAGCTGTATTTCGCTTTCACAACTTTGAACTTGGCGCAGTTGACCTTGACGTTTACCCATTTCGATGCGGGACCACTCTTTATTTTTATCCGGCGAGTCTGGTTTACATGTCCGACCTCCTGGGTTTCCTTCTTGATGTAGACAAATTTGCTGCCGGACTTTTTGGTTTGTACTGTAATCCAACCCGAAGGCTGACCACCCTGGCGTTCGCGTCGATAGGTCACTTTTCCCGGACGATTGGTCTCAATGTGTTTCTCAATCGTCAGTTCTTTAGGGCACTGGTTACCCTTTGACTTATAGGACAGTTTAACCGACGTGACCTTCAGAGGCGTCGTATCTTTCTTACAGATAATTTTCACCAGGGTTGATGTACCTGCGAAACGGTGAGTTCTCTGTTTGGCTTTTTGGTGGGAGTAGGCGGGACTGTGCCCCTGGCCCCACTGGATCGGCAGTTTGCCGGCGCGCATGAAAAGACCGAGAGTAGCGTTGATTGTGCCGGTTCGATCTTTGTCCGCAGGGCCATACGTATTGGCCATCTCGTTGCAGCGGTCGACGGCCTTCTGGCGAAATTGACCAAGTTGCTGTGGCCAAAAATAATAGGCGTAGGTCGAATTGATCTTTCTAAGTGGCACATCTCCTGGCGGCACTTCGAACGCCTTCAGGTTAGGAATATTCGCCGGTCGTCCGCCACCTGCATATTTGGTTATATCTACATAAACAAGAGAACTGTAAATCTTATATCGCAGATTGACATTATTGATCTTGCCGTGGGCCTTCAGCCAGAAGATAGCCTGTTTGTTTTGTACTTTATTGTAAACGCCGTTCTTATTCTCGACAATAAGGGTGGGCATTGGCTTCGAAGCATCGACGCTGAGTTTAACGTCTCGAAGTTTGGTTTCGGCCATCACTGAAGTTGAAAGAGCTGAAACTGCAATAGCAGTGGTCACCAGTGCGGTTGCGGTGATTGCGGTTCGGCTGTTTGGGGTGCTTCTTTTGGTCATGGTTTCTCTCTCCGATCATCTTTACAAAAGCCATTTGAAGGGGCCTTTAGAGATTTGGTCGCTGGAGAAGAGAATTCGGTTCAAAATAATTTTAAGGGAGATCAAATAAGTTGCCCCGGTTTGATTAAAAACCGGGGCCTGTGTTCGCTGACATAAACGCGGGAACTAGTAATGTCGCGATACACGCCTTCGCTTTTAAGGGCGATTCGTGCACAAATTAAGGAGCAATTGTGGTCCTTAATCGAGGCAATTGTGGCTGCGCAATCTTGAAAAACCTAGAAATATCAAAGGTTTCAATCCTCTATTTCCATGATGAGATCTTTCGCATCAACCTGGGTTCCGGCTTTGACATGCATCCGTGAAACTCTGCCGTCTTTCTCGGCGTGTATCATGGTTTCCATTTTCATGGCTTCGATAGTGACCAGTACATCCCCTGATTTGAGCTGCTGGCCTTCTTTGACTGCGACTGTCGCAATCATTCCGGGCATTGGCGCTGCCACATGGTTTGGATTGTCGACATCTGCTTTCGGACGATGTTCTACTTTCTCGGCAGCGGTAGAGTCGATCACACGTATGCTTCTCGGAATTCCGTTAACTTCAAAAAACACACGCACATTTCCATTGTCGTCCGTTTCTCCGATCGCCTGACAGCGAACTATTGGTGTAACCCCCACATCAAGATCGATGGCGATCTGGTCGCTCGGTTGCATACCGTAGAAAAATACCGGTGTAGGAAGGGATGATACAGGGCCATATTCAGCCTGCCATTTGGCATAGTCAATAAAGACCCGGGGATACATGAGGTAGGAGTGCAGTTCGACTTCTCTGACGGTACGCCCGATGGCATCCTCAACCTCTTTTCGCTTTTCATCAAAATTTGCGTCTTCGAGAAATTTCCCCGGGCGGTCTGTCAGAGGCTTTTCTCCTTTGAGGATTTTTTTCTGTAGAGATTTAGGAAAGCCGTTCGGGGGTTGTCCTAGGTCTCCGCGAAAGAAGTCAACCACGGATTCAGGGAAGGAAACTTCTGTCTTCGGGTTCTCGACCTCCTCCCTGGAGAGATTGGCGGAGACCATGGATATGGCCATATC
>JBPCWG010000101.1:0-5368 GCA_051009705.1 Methyloligellaceae bacterium
CCATAACGGCAACCGGCGAAGTCGAACTCCTGTAGATGACTGTTGAACCACAAAAATGTCGCCTGGATGGTGTCGCCCAGACGGTTAAAGGTCATGGAAAGTCGCACCTCGATCTCGTGCAAGGGTGCCGGATCGAAGTAGAAAAGCGTGATGCGCAACCGGGCGGCCACGGTCGGGCGGTATCGGGCATGGCGCACTTCCCCCCTCGGCGAAATCTTATGGCAGTAATTCCGCAATTTGATTAACCGGATGATCCACGAGGCGCAGAAGCGTATCACGTAGCCAGATTTCCAGACGAAAGCTATCGAGCTTGGCGATCTCGATTGGTGTAAAGGAGAATGCCCCGCCTGGCCGCCGCCTTCAATACCCATAGTCTGGCGGGTTTTCGAGACGATAGCCGGCTAGTCGGCTGGCTGCATCGGTGATTAATTGTGCCGTGCGACGCAAGTTTTCGTGGTCATGTCTGCGGCTCGTTACAACCGAGGGGCCTTCCAATCTCGCTGTGCTGTCAATATGGCCATAACAAGCATGGCCGGAGTGTCAGGTGAAAACCCGTATCATCACACCATATTCGTCGTACAGCGCTCTACCGCAGCACGTGCACGGAACATTCAGCGTGGCGCACGATACGCGACGAAGTTGAACCAAGGAAAAAATCTTCCAGTCCGGATTTGTGGGAGCCAACGATTATGCAATCTGCCCCGACTTTCTTCGCATAGGCCGGTATTTCGCTGCCCGGATGACCTTCGAGTATTACGGATGCTGTGCTTTGTTCGCCGCGAAAACGGTCGGCCATCATTTCTTTGACGGTTTCACGAGCTTTTGACTTGGCATCTTCGGTCACGAATGACTGGACGACCTCATTGACAGGTTGAATGACATGCACGGCAATGATTTCGCCGTCTTTCGACACCAAGTTTTTGGCAGTTTCCATTGCCTTTGGGGCGAAACCCTGATCCAAGGCGCTGGCAATAATTATCTTGCTATACATCTTTCCTCCGCAGGCTGAGCCGGTCTAGATATAAACCAACGAATAGCCGTTGCTGTTTCTTTGGATGCCTCAATTATACCGAACCGGGTTACGACTACGATTCGAACCATACGAAAATATTTAAGAAAACTAATCTTTTCGCATCAACCAAACGGGCGCTAATCCGGCATTTTCCAATAAGGAACCTGCACCGAACAAGAATGAAACAGCCCCAGGAGTCTTACACCCGGGCCTGTTTCTCTAGTGTGGCGTGTGTTGATCATACGCAACTATTTTTACAATTCCCCTTTGTCCTTCAGGAATTGCTTCCAGAGTTCCACACCCTTGGCATTGCGTTTCGATTTTCCTGCAACTTGAGGCCAAACCTCAGCGATGGACTTGTCGCGCATTCTCTTGATTTCATCATCGGAAAACTGGATCACTTCCCCGCCAGCTTTCTTCAGAGTTTCCAAAGCATGGGCAACGCCCTTCTCATGCAATTTACTGGTATCAAAATAAGTGCTCTTGAAGACGCCATTGATGCGGTCTCGCTGCCACTGAGTAAGCGCATTCCACTTCTCCAAGTTTACGAAGGTTTCCTGATGTTGAGCAGGACACCAACCCGGTTGAGCCGCGTATTTGATGACTTCATGGAACGCCATATCGTCGATTCCGCCGGTGTCCCAATAGGTGCCGTCAATTGTACCCAGCTTGATTGCCGTATAGATGTCACCGCCACCCATGGATACGGGTGCGCCGCCCATGGCCTGATGGAAAAGGGCCTGGGGACCGCCTGCCCGCATCTTTTTGCCAGCAAGATCCTCCATTTTGCGAACGGGGAACTTCGTAAACATGGCGTTAGGGCCTTGGTTGGTCCAGCCAATCCACCTCAGGTTACGTTCCTTCGCTGCTTCCTGGATCAAATCACCAATCCGATATTTGGGGTCGCCCCACATGGCATCCCATGCCTGTTGCGTATTGTTGGCCCCCATGGCCATTCCGAACGCCAACATCCCCTCGGGCATGTCACCACTATATACGGAACCCCAGCAGGCGGTACCGTCGATCAACCCACCTGCTGTCGCTGCGAACGCTTCGGATCCGCTCGTGATCGCTCCAGATGGCTCCAGTTTGATTTTAACGGTACCTTCGGTTGCTTCTTCAACTGCTTTGATCCAGGGCACGACGCCACTTCCCCATCCGGCATCGGATGAGTCAAAACAGGGCTGAAAAACCCATTTGGTGACTTTGTTTGGCTTCCCGTCCTGAGCGGCAGCAAAGCTTGTGCACATCGCAAAAGCTGCGGCCCACAACGTGGTTCGAACTAGACGTCTATGTTTCATCTTCTATCCTCCTTTTGTGTTGTTTTCTCTGAATGCACTCTTCGGTTGAATGCATTTGCTTGGTTATAATGCCATTTTTTGTACCACGTAGCGATCCAAAGGTCGCGAACGTAATATTTCAGTACCATACAGATGATCTCTCCCTTGCGAAATCCCAACTGAAGGTTGGCGTTCGCCGATGCATTGCACCTCTCCTAGCGTTCATGGAACGCAAGGAAATTCTATTGGGACAGATACAGTTGCTGATAAATGTGGATACAGTTCAATATGGGCATTCTACCTACGTGCTGCACAATTGGAAATTAGTCAAGTGCTTGGGCCCTGCTTCACTTCCTGATTCACTTAGAGACCATCTCGCTGTAACCATCACTACTGGATTCTGTAACTCCTCTGTTCAGGAATTTTCAATAGCATCTTAACTTAATGTGAATGGCGTTGCCACTTCGCATGGAGTTCAAAGGTACATCAATTTAGGAGATTGACAATGACTAACGTCGGTCACTTTCTATCGAATAAGCCTTGGTTGGGAAGTTCTGATCGTACAGGTGAAATATTTAATCCCGCAACCGGAGCCGTGTCGAAGCGAGTGATGCTGGCGCCAAAGGAAGATGTAGACGCAGTTGTTGATGCCGCGGTTGCAGCCCTCCCTGCGTGGGCTGAGACACCTCCAGCAAAACGCGCCAGTGTGATGTTTGAATTTCGGGAACTGTTGAAACACAATGTAGATGAGCTGGCTGAGCTTCTCTCGGCAGAGCATGGTAAGACAATCGCCGATGCGAAAGGCGAAATCATGCGAGGCATCGAAGTCGTTGAATTTGCCTGTGGTATCCCTCAACTCCTAAAAGGTGAATATTCAGAGTCCGTAGCCGTCAACGTTGACAGCTATACCGTGCGCCAGCCCGTTGGCGTTGTCGCTGGTATCACGCCTTTCAATTTTCCAGCAATGGTACCATTGTGGATGTATCCGGTGGCCATCGCATGTGGAAATACATTTGTACTGAAGCCATCCGAAAAAGACCCAACTGTGGTGCTCCGAATAGCAGAACTTCTGGCAGAGGCAGGTCTGCCGAAGGGAGTGTTCAATGTTGTGAATGGAGACAAGGAAGCTGTTGATGCTCTGTTAGATAATCCGAAGATTGAGGCCGTCAGCTTCGTGGGATCAACGCCTATTGGCCACTATATTTATTCACGCGGTACCGCAAACGGAAAGCGTGTCCAGGCTTTGTGTGGTGCAAAAAACCATTTAGTGGTGATGCCCGATGCAGATATGAATCAGGTTACAGATGCGTTGATCGGTTCGGCGTATGGCTCAGCCGGCGAAAGATGCATGGCAATTTCAGTAGCTGTTCCTGTTGGCGAGGGAACAGCTGACCGGCTGATTGAAGCCTTAACACCGCGTGTCCGTGCGCTAAAGGTCGCGCCTTATACTGATCCAACCTCCGAACTCGGGCCGGTCATTTCCAAGCAAAGCTACGACAAGATCCACAATTTGATCGACCAGGGTATTCAGCAGGGGGCAAATTTGGTCGTAGATGGCAGAGATATAAGCCTTCAAGGTTATGAGGACGGTTTTTTCATTGGTGGTTGCCTATTCGACAATGTCACCACGGATATGTCGATCTACAAAGAAGAAATCTTCGGTCCAGTACTCTCTGTGGTCCGCACTGGTGAATACGAGGAGGCGGTCCAAATGATCAATGATCATGAATACGGTAATGGCACGGCAATCTTCACTCGTGATGGTGATGCCGCGCGTGATTTTTGGACGCGCGTGCGTATTGGGATGGTTGGCGTTAACGTGCCGATACCGGTTCCGGTGGCATATCATTCTTTTGGCGGATGGAAAAGGTCACTCTTTGGCGATCACCACATCCACGGCATGGAAGGTGTTCGGTTTTACACGCGGCTTAAGACAATGACATCGCGTTGGCCTTCGGGCATTCGGACGGGTGCGGAGTTCAACTTCACCGGAGGCAAAGACGTTTAGTTTCCTCAATATGACACCAAGCAATGCCAGCGCCAGATTGAGATAAGACCACTGCGATATTCTCTTGGTGAGAGGCGAACATTGATCTTGGAGAAAAACGCTCTAATGATCGCGCAAAACTGCGATGGACTCGGCCAACGTTTTGATTCCCGGTTCGATTGAGGAAGTTGGGATGGAAGACATACCCAACCGAAAGTAGAGCTTCCCGACATCGAAATCCGAATAGCAAGGGGCGATCTCCTCAACGATAACGCCGCGTTTTTTTGCCTCGTGCGCAATCGCTGAAGCACCGAGGGCCATATCTTGATCTCTGAGCACAAAATTGGTTCCGCCAAATTCTCCGACAATATCGAAGCCTGGCAGAATCTCTCTTATGATTTCGTCAGCTATACGCCATCGAGCCATGTAGTCACGGTGCAAGCGGCGGAGCTGACTCTCGTAGTAGCCAAAACGCAAGAAAGCGGAGGCGGTGAGCTGAAGTATTATGGGCGGGTGACGAAACATTGTGCCACGCAGGTCCCGCGCGGCCTCGATAAACTCAGGCTCAGCTACCAAATAACCAATCCTCAATCCTGGCGAGAGCCCTTTTGACAGGCTTCCCAAGTAGATAACACGATTCTTTGCCTCAGAACTTCGAAGTGGAAAGGGCGTGAAGTTTCGGTAGTCGACATCGCACTCGTAATCATCTTCAATAATAAAGAAGTCATACTCCTCAGCTGCTGCAATCAATTCCTTTCTGCGCTGCTCCGACATTGTGACAGTCGTTGGAAACTGACGGTTTGGCGTTGTGAAAACCAGCGTGGTGCCGCGAAGGCGTTCGTCAACAATCATCCCTTTGTCGTCGACCGGCTGAAATCGAACATCGCCAAAACTTGCGCGCAAAATTTTACGTGCGTCTGGGTAACCTGGATCCTCAATTGTTGCTGTGCGGTTGCGCCCACCAAGCAATTGACAAGCGATGTAGAGACCGTTTTGACTTCCGAGAGTGACCAAAATCGAATTAGTGTTTTCGAAGACTCCTCGACGCGGTAAAATGCGTCCACATACTTGTTCAAGCAACTCGATGCT